>DASSIO010000200.1:0-5603 GCA_035691825.1 Terriglobales bacterium
ACACTAGAGCCTTTGGGCCATTCGGTCCAGTCGCACCGTACAGCGCTATGGCGCCGCATAGTAAGGAAAAGAACACGAAGAAGCTTCCCCCGTATCGTTGATATATGTTCGAGGCAGCAATGATGTCCGGGATGCAGGCCAGCGAGAAGCACAAATAGACAACGCAAAGTACGACCGAACCCAACCGCGCAGTACGGGGGTAAAGCACCCCAATTCCACCAGCAATTTGAGCGCCCATAAGACACCCGCCGATTACGGTGCCAAAAGGCAGGGTCCAGATGTGTTGCAAGTTTTGCCACGTGTCAGGATCGTGCCACGTTAGTGCGATAACGCCGAACAGCACTGCCGATGCGCCAAAGACGAACCGCCCGTACGATGCTGTCTTCATACCGAGAACGTAACAGATATATCAGCCGCAAACACAGATTTGCGGCGCCGAGCCTTGCTATAGTATCGACACCAAAATTGCTTCGCGGTGTCATCCGTGTTCCCACGCGTGAAGCCGAGATTACGCGTACCGGAGAGTTCAATGCAGAAGAAGACGCTCAGTTTCCTTGCGTTCGCGTTTCTCGCGGCGCTCATCTTACTCGGTACAACCCGTCAGGCAGGGGCGCAGGCCGAGAAGGCTTCCTATCCCGCCATGGCTCCTCTCGATCAGTATCTGATCGCCGACGGGAATTCTGAAATCGCGCTGGCGCGCAGTGCTGCTCCAGCATCCATTTCGGACGGAGCAGAAGTGATGGTGTTGGGACCGAAGGGATACACGACCGCAGTGAAGGGCACGAATGGCTTTCTCTGCATTGTGGAGCGATCATGGGGCGCGGGGACCGATGAACCGGAGTTCTGGAATCCTAAAGTGCGCGCTCCCATTTGCTTCAACGCTCCAGCCGCAAGGACGTTTGTGCCCATCTTCCTGATGAAGACCAAACTGGTGCTGGCAGGAAGATCGAAGACCGAAATCGTCAAGGCGACCGCCTCGGCACTGGACAAGAAGGAACTGCCCGGGTTGGAGCCGGGAGCGATGTGCTACATGCTCTCGAAGCAGCAGTACCTAAACGACCGCGGCATGAGCTGGCATCCCCATGTGATGTTTGTTGTTCCGGGCGATGCGTCGAAAAGCTGGGGAGGCAATCTGCCGGGCTCACCGGTCATAGCGGCGAATGATCCAGAAGAACGGGCGACAATTTTCATGGTCTGGGTTGGCAAATGGTCCGATGGGACGCTGGCTCCTCCGATTGAGGACTGAGTCCAAATTCGAATCGTCGAGGAGTCAGCGGAGAACCAGTGAGGCTGCCCTGCGCACCGCAACCGTTGGTTTCGGAGTTCTGGGTATTTAACGGCTAAGCCTGAAGTAGCCCCAAGGTAAGGGTTGCCGGCCAATCGTCCAGAAACGCGTGTCGCAGCGCACTGGTGAAGAGCCCACACCTGAGTCGGCTCGGGCTCCGGCTGAGCAGTCTCTGGGGTTGCTGCGGGAGGCCGAGCCTACGATCGGAGTTGGTCGAGCATTTTAGGCTCGATGTTGCCGCCGCTGATAATGGCTACGTTCAGCTTGGTGCGCGGGAGTTGTTGGGCGTGGAAGATGAATCCGGCGGTGGCGACGGCGCCGCTGGGTTCGGCGACTGTGTCGGGATTGGCGGCTAGATATTTCATGGCCTGACGGATTTCGTCTTCGGTGACGGTAATTATGTCGTCGACGAAGGCGCAGATGTGCTCGAAGTTGAGGGGGCCGATGCTTTGCGTGCGCAGGCCGTCGGCGAGGGTGCGAGAGACCTGCTCGGCGGGGAACTGGACGATCTTGCCTTGACGCAGGCTGGCCTGGGCGTCGGCGGCTAGCTCGGGTTCTACACCGATTACTTTGACTTTTGGATTTGTGAGCTTGATGGCGGCGGCCACGCCGCTGATTAAACCTCCACCACCCACCGGGGCAAGGACGGCTTCGACTTCGGGCAGATCGTGGAGGATTTCCAGGCCGATGGTGCCCTGTCCGGCGATGATTTTTTCATCGTTGTAGGGGGGAACGATGGCGTATCCGTGCTGGGCGGAGAGTTCTTCGGCTTTGTTTTTGCGTTCGTCAGAGCCGGGACCAACCAGGACGATTTCGGCGCCGAGTTTCGCGGTGGCGTCGCGCTTGATTTGAGGCGCGTTATTGGGCATCACTATTACGGATTTCACGTGGAGCGCGCGCGCGGCATAGGCGACGCCCTGGGCGTGGTTGCCGCTTGAATAAGAAATCACTCCGCGCGCGCGATCATCTTCCGACAGGCAGGCGATTTTGTTGTAGGCTCCGCGGAGTTTGAAGGCGCCGATGGGTTGCTGGTTTTCGGGCTTGAGCAGCAGGCGGCGCGGATCTTCGGCGCAGAGCCGGAAGTCGATCAGGGTTGTACGGGTGATGACGCCTTGCAGGCGGGCTTGCGCGGTGCGGAGATCGGAGAGGGTAATCATCTGTGTCTACGGTAGAGGTTATCGTTAATGACGGTTCTCCCGCCACTGAAGTGGCGGGTGCGATTTCGGGAATCCTCGCGGACCTGCTGCTGTTGGACTACGACTTGCGAGCTGCGTCCCATCGGGTATGGCTGGAGTGTCGTGGCAAGTTCCAATTCTTTTCTGGATAACTTCCTGTTGACCGACGATCCCTCGGTAGACGAAAGCGGCGGTTGCTGGCGTCCTTGTCGTTTACCCTCATCTGAGTTCCTGGGCTAGTCCGATGAGAAGCCCTTCGGGGCCGCGGATGTAGCACAGGCGATAAACGTCTTTATACTGGACTACTTCGCCGACGAGCTGCGCGCCACGCTTACGGAGCCTCTCAAGGGTCTCGTCGATGTCGTCCACGGCGAACATGACGCGGAGGTAGCCTAGGGCGTTCACCGGCGCATTCCGATGATCCGCGATGGCAGGCGGCGTGAGGAAGCGGGAGAGCTCGAGCCGGCCGTGGCCGTCCGGCATGCGCATCATAGCAATCTCGACGCGCTGATCGCCCAGCCCAGTGACACGTCCGGCCCATTCTCCTTCGATCATCGCCCGGCCTTCGAGGTCGAGGCCAAGCTCGCGGAAGAAATCGATCGTCGCTCCGAGATCATCGACGACGATTCCTACGTTGTCCATTCGTTTGAGCGCCATTTCTCCAATTTACAAACTGCCGTCTAAGTCTGACAACTGGCTTTTCCGCAACGCCGAAACACGAGCGTGTGCAGCCCGAGAGATCGCTTCCGAATAGCGCTTACTCGGGGCGGATCACGTTAGGACTCTATCGGAACCGCTCCCACGGGAAGATCCCGCAGCGGGACACATCCGTTTCGGGGAGCGGTTCGGATAGAGCCGTAAGAAGGAAGCCGGTGGTGCGGTCGGAGCAGGATGTTTGGGGCTATGGGTTTTCAACGGCGTCGATCATCGGTGATGCTGGTGAGTACGGCACAGATAGAGCTGCGAAGAGTTGGAGAATGCACATCGGGCCAGCACCCAAGCCATGGGGGCGCAGGCCGATTGCAGTGCAAGATGGTTTGTTCTGAAGCACGGGGCACACGTTCAGGGAGCATGGCGAGATGCCTGCGAGAGTGGCCGGGTTGAGCGAGCGATCAGGACGAGTCATAAGTAGATGCGAGTCTGGTTTCCGGGAGGAGGATCTGCTCAGCGGTGAGTCGTTGGAGGACGAACATGGGGCCTTGGCAGAGAGGGCACTGCCAGGAGGCAGGTCGGTTTGAAGACGGTACATCGGTTGCGGGCGGTTGCTGGTTAAGCAGAAGACGACAGAGAGGGAGCAGGTTCTTGCGTCTGCGGTTGGCCAGCCAGCCGAAGTAGCGGATGCGCGGAAAACCTCTGGGTAAAACATGCTGTAGGAAACGACGCAGAAACTCCTGTGGAGAAAGCGTCATGGTGCGTGGCTTACTGCCATGGGCGTAATCCTTCCAGCGAAAACTCACCGCGGAATCGGAGACCGAGAGCAAGCGGTGGTTGGAGATAGCGACGCGATGAGTGTAGCGGGCCAGATAGTGAAGGACGTGTTCCGCTCCGCCGAAGGGGGGCTTGGCATAGACGATCCAGTCCTGTTGAAACAGAGTGCGCAGAAAAGCGACGAAGTTCTTCTCCACTGCGAGTGGCCGACACGCACCATAGAAGAGGAGTTGGTGGTCGCGGAAAGCACGCCGCAATCCAGCCACGAACTTGCCGCGGAAAATGCGGCTGAGGACTTTGACAGGTAGGAAAAAGCTGGAACGCGAGGAGAGCCAGTGGGCGTGATCGAAGGACAGACCGCCGCCGGGCACGACGCAATGGATATGAGGATGAGGTTGGAGCGTTTGCCCCCAGGTATGGAGGATGGCGAGGAAACCGATCTCGGCGCCGAGATGCTTCGGGTCGGCGGCCACTTCGAGCAGCGTGGCGGCGCTGGCTTCGAACAACAGCGAGAATAACCGTCGCTGATTCTGCCACATCAGCGGCACGAGCGCGTGCGGCACGCTGAAGACCAAATGGAAGTAGCTCGCCGGCAAGAGTTCCTGCTGGCGCTTCGCGAGCCACTTCTCGCGAGCGTTGGTCTGGCACTTGGGGCAGTGCCGGTTGCGGCACGAATTATAAGAGATGGCTTGATGACGGCAGCGCATGCACTGATCGCGATGTCCGCCGAGAGCGGCGGTACGGCAACGCGCAATGGCATCGAGCACCTTGCGCTGCGGCCAGGTCAACGACGTGCGTTGGCGGAAGCTGTCACCTGCTTTGCGGATTACGTCGGCCACCTCAAAGGGTGGCCGACTCATCCTCGCTGATCCTGCTGCGCACTGCGAAGCGTGAGTTGATCGAGCGGGTTGATGGCGGCATGCAGATGACGCTGGGAGAGGTGCAGATAGATCGTCGTGTCTTCCCGTCGCTCGTGCCCCATCCATAACTGGATCGTGCGCAGATCGGTCCCTGCCTCCAGCAAATGCGTTGCGAAGCAATGTCGGAGCGTGTGCGGGCCGAGTTTCTTCTGAATGCCGGCGCGCGTGGCGGCCGCACGGCAGACGTTCCACACCGTTTTGTCGGAGATAGGTTGTTCGCCGTCGGGAGCGCTCATCTTGCTGGGGAACAGATAGACGCGGGGCCTCTTCCAACGCCAATACTCGCGCAGGGCTTCGAGCAACTTGGGGGTCAGCGGCACGTCGCGATCGCGCTGGCCCTTACCACGACGGATATGAATGACCATGCGTTGGCTGTCGAGATCGCTCACCTTCAGTAGAGATGCCTCGGTGCGGCGCATGCCGGTAGCGTAGAGCACCATCAGAAGCATGCGATGCATGCGGTTCGGTGCGGCCTCGATCAGTCGCGTCACCTCATCCTGACTGAGTACAGTGGGCAACGTGCGCGGCTGCTGGGGAAAGGGCAGATCGTCGAAGGCCAGATCGCGCCGCTTGAGCGTCTTCTTGTAGAGAAAGCCTAGGGCCGAGATGTTGTTCTCCACCGTGCCTAGGGCGAAATTCCTCTCGTGAAGCAGGTGAAGCTGATAGCGCCGTAACTCGGCGGCGCCCAGTTGTTCTGGAGACCGCCCAAAGTACTCGGCAAACTGCTGCACCGCTCGGATGTAGCCGCGGATCGTGTCGGGAGAATAGTTGCGCCGCCGGAGGTCGTCCAGCATG
>DASSIO010000201.1:0-5164 GCA_035691825.1 Terriglobales bacterium
CCACTTACGATGCGGGCAGCGACGGCAGCGCAGTTTGGAAACCTTTCTCTGCCGATGGCCGACTGCCGAATACCGCGCCGGACTGGACCAGCAGCGATGAGGACCTTGCCGGCGCGATTGCGGTTCGATTCACGCTGCAGCCGGGCGAAAAGAAAGTTGTGCCCATGGTTGTGGCCTGGGATTTGCCCATTGTGGAGTTCGGAAGCGGCGTGCAGTGGTATCGCCACTACACTGGGTTTTACGGCACGAGCGGAACGAATGCCTTCAAGATTGCGCAGGACGGCCTGGCGAACGCGGCCAACTGGAGCGACGCCATCGACAGCTGGCAAGCGCGCTATGTGAATGATGAAAGCAAGCCGGTGTGGTATCGCGGCATGCTGTTCAATGAGATGTATGTGCTGGCCGACGGCGGTTCGTTCTGGGGTCATCCGATTGCCGCTTCCGCCAAGACTCCCGATACGTTCGCTTTCATGGAGTGTTACGACTATCCGTTCTATGCGACGCTGGACGTGCGTTTCTACGGATCGATGCCGCTGGTCCTGTTCTGGCCCGACCTGGATAAACAGGAGCTACGGCAGTTTGCGGCGACGGTCCCGCGAAGCTGGGATGGCAAGTACATCTGGCTATGGAAGACCCAGCACACGGGAGTTCCGCAGTTCCGAATTCGAAAAGTGAAGGGAGTCGTTCCTCACGATCTGGGGGCTCCGCAGGAAAACCCGTTTTTCGAGCCCAACCAGTTCAGCTGGCAAAACACCAGCGACTGGAAAGATCTGAACAGCAAGTTTGTTCTGATGGTGTACCGCGATTACGTGTTAACCGGCAAGAAGGATATCGCCTTCTTAAGGGAGACCTGGCCGTCCGTGCAGGAAGCGGTCGAGTATCTGCGCAAGTACGACCGGGACGGCGATGGCACGCCGGAGAACGACGGGTATCCCGATCAGACCTATGACGAATGGACGGTACGCGGTCCGAGCGCCTACTGTGGCGGACTTTGGCTGGCGGCTTTGCGCGCGGCGGAAGAAACAGCGCGCGCCCTTAACGATAGCGCTGCGGTGACTCACTATCACGATCTTTTTGTCAAAGCACAGGCCAGCTACATCAAGAAACTTTGGAATGGAGAATACTTCCTCTACGACACGGGCAGCCGCTACAAGGACAATATCCAGGCCGATCAGCTTGCGGGTCAGTGGTATGCGAATCTGACCGGGCTGGGGGACCTGGTTCCGCGCGAAATGCAATTGAAGGCGCTGCACAAAATCTATGCCTTCAATGTCATGAAGTTTGCCGACGGCAGCATGGGTGCAGTAAACGGAATTGCAGCTGATGGCACAATCATTCGTGATCCGGACAATCAGCAGGTCCAGGAAGTCTGGGGCGGAACAACATTTGGCTTGGCCGCACTGATGCTGGGCGACGGCATGACGGATGAGGCCTACCGCACGGCGTGGGGCATTTACAACGTTGTCTATCAAACCAAGGGCTACTGGTTCCGCACGCCGGAGGCTTGGGACATGACGGGAAATTATCGCGCCTCGATGTACATGAGACCTCCAGCGATCTGGGCAATGGAGATAACACGACCTCCGGAAGCGAAAAACTTCGAGGGGCTATCCACAAAGTAGGTGTGGGTGGCTGCGGACGGCTTAGGAAGTTGCCTTGGCGGCGTGAACAGTGGTTTCTTTTCTGCTGAAGGAGAACTGCAAAATCCACGCGCGCGCCGCTGCATTCGCGCTAACGAATTTCCACTGGCGTGCAGCTTCCATCGAGATCCGCGCGAAATACACGCTGGGACCGTGAGTGACGAATTCGGCGCCGGTCACGTTTCCTGCCTGGTCGACATGCACTCGTATCCGCACTTTTAGATGCCCGGTGATGGTCCGCTGCGCGCTGGGGGCAACGTTGGGCAGAGCTTCGTGAACGATGTCGCCATTGCCAGTTGTGGGGGCAGCAGTTTCACCAGTACCGTTCGTCTGAGGATTGATTTGCGAGCCATTAACGCGACCGGGCGCTGGTTTGGGGACCGCCGCAGGCCGCGAGCTCGCAGCAGCAGGCGGCTGAGAGCTGGTTCCAGTATTGGAATTGCCAGACCGCCGGAAGAGAATGAGGGCTAGAATCGCGACGGCAATCACCAGCGCGCCCACACCGATCTTTGGAATTAACGCGCCGTTCAGAGCCTGCCTACGCGGGGTTGGCACGACTTGAGGCGGGGGCGTCGACGAGCTGAGTTTTGCGGCGATCTGCTCCACAGTCCAGCGCCCGGCAGGGTTTTGCTTAAGGCAATTTCGGGCGATGTCACGAAAGGGTTGTGGCACGGATTCGGGTACGAGCGGTTCATTGCTGTCCGCTCGCTCGAGACGTGAAACTCTCTGGGTGAGAACCTCGACGAGAGTCATGCCAAGTGACCACACATCGGCGCTGGGTGAAACAGGCGCAGATCCCACTTCTGGAGCCTCGTAGGCGCTTTGCAACGTTCTCTTTTGATAGCCTTCCCCGATTGCACGAACACTGTCGCTGGAAAGTTTGAGCTGATTACTGACGGCCAGGATGTTGCTGGGACGCAGATGTCCGTGGATGAAGCCGTTGCGGTGGAGGTAGCCAAGAGACTCGAGCAGCGGCCCCAGCATGTCCGTGGTTTCTAAAGGCGTGAGGGCGCGTTGAGGAAGAATCTCAGCGAGGTTCTCCTCGGCAAATTCCATGACCACGTAGACGTAATCGCGGCCGGCAAGTTGAGACTGACCGGTTTCGAAAATGCGCAAGAGATGCGGATGAGAGAGCTTGGCGGCCCGGTCCCAGGTCGACAACTGCTTCTTAGCTACATCTCCAGCGGCGGCAACAAACTTGATGGCAGCCTTTTGACCGCCCTCGCGCTGGGTCTCATAAACAAGACTGTTGTCGCCTTTTGCCAGGCAATGGCGCAGGGGGAAGCCGCCTACGACTTGACCTTCGCATTGTTGGGTCGCTTCCATCACTTCAACCACTCCACCACGCGCCCTATTTTACCTGCATATTTTCCGAAGGCGTTAGCCAGAGGCTAAAAATTCCGCTAATCAATTTGTCTGCGTTTGCATGTATACTCGCCCGGCTATTGGGCCATGGGAGGATCGGAGTGCTTATGAGAACCCGGACGTCATTGTCATTGTTCCTGGTGGTCGCGGCCTGCATGCACGTCTGGGCGTCCGACGTTCTTATCCGGAATGTGGTGGTGTATGACGGAACGGGCAAGAAGCCGTTCAAGGCAGATGTACGGGTAAGAGGCGATCGCATCGTGACGATCGGAAGAAGACTGGGTGCACTGCCGGGCGAGACAGTGCGCGATGAGCATGGGCTGGCGCTTGCGCCCGGCTTCATTGATATGCATACCCACGATGATGAAGGCATCTTTGAAGATTTGAATGCGGAAGCGGCCAGCCGGCAGGGGGTGACAACGGCATTTGTGGGGCAGGACGGTGTCTCGAATTTCCCACTTAACGATTTCTTCACCCGGCTTGAGAAGACGCCCGCGGCAATCAACTTTGCCAGCATGGTTGGTCATGCGACATTGCGAAAGCAGGTTATGGGAACGAACCTCTACCGCCCGGCGACCACGCAAGAAATCAAGCGCATGCAAGAGTTGCTCGATCGCGAGCTTCAGGCGGGAGGGTTCGGTCTCTCCAGCGGGCTGGAATATGAAGACGCCCATTTCGCCACAACCGAAGAGATTATTGAGCTGGCAAAGGTCGCGGCCGAGCATGGCGGTTTTTACATCAGCCACGTCCGCGACGAGGCCAGCAAGGTCTTCGATTCCTATGAAGAGATCACGCAGATCGGGCGTGAAGCGAAACTGCCGGTAGAGATCAGCCACATCAAGCTGGCTAGTACGCGGGTCTGGCATATGGCTCCGGATCGTATGCCGGAAGTATTCGCGAAGGCGCAGCGCGAGGGAGTGAATCTGAAAGCTGATGTTTATCCATATACATACTGGGCCTCCACCCTGCGGGTAATTGTCACCGATCGCGACTTTTTCAACGGGCCAAAGGTCGAGCGGGCGATTGCAGACAACGGCGGAGCTGCCAATCTGATCATTTCCATGTACGCGCCTGAACCTGTTATGGCCGGCAAGACGCTGGAGCAGATCGCAGCGATTTGGGGCGTCACGCCCGTCCAGGCCTATATGCGAATGATTAAGGCAACGGCGTCAGAGGTCTCGACGGGCAAAGAACAAGAAGGCGTCATTGGCAATTCCATGAGCGAGGATGACGTTCGCTGGTTCGTGGCGGATCCGCGAATCATGTTCTGCAGCGATGGGGGCCTTCACGGTGATCATCCACGGGCCGCAGGCGCCTTTCCCAGGGTTCTGGGACGTTACGTGCGGGAACAGCACGTTCTTTCTCTGGAAAACGCCATTCACAAAATGACGCTGATGCCCGCTCAGCAACTGGGGATCAAGGATCGCGGCCGGATTGCGCGGGGCTATATCGCCGACCTGGTTGTATTCGATCCCGCAGCTGTCGTCGATGAATCGACAATTCAGCAACCCGAAGCTCCGCCCAAAGGCATTCCCGACGTGATGGTTTCCGGTGAGTGGGTTGTGATCGACGGCAGCGTGACGGGCGCCCATCCCGGCCGCGTGATCCGGCATATCGAGCATAAGGATTAACGGAAGCCCAAGTACAGAGCATCTGCACTGAACAACTTCACGGGCTACGATCGAATTACGGCAACTTAGCATCCAGAGTTTCTGGATAGAGAGAATTTACAAAACTCTGACAAACCCGAAATTGGGGCACGAATCGCGCAACTTGCCTCCCACAAATTGCTGATGCACAGCGGATAACGTGAGTGTCTGCTGGATTTGCCGAGCGAATACCCACCTTGGACATGTACTTCTGAGTCTGTTTGCTGAGTAGATGAACCCATAAGATTACAGCATTCACGGTAGCAAGTTAGGAGTTGCTCCCGTAGCAGTCGGTAGTCCGCAGCTTCGTTTTTCAAAAATTTCAGGTCTTTTTCGACCGTGCATGGAGGTTTATGTGTACTCCCCCGCATCACGCCTGTGTGTTCATGGCATGTTCGTTCTCATACTGAGCGTCATTTCGAGCTTCGCGCAAAAAGCTAATCCCGTTTACAAACATGATCTGTATCGGATGGATCAGTCCAGTGGCGAACTGATTCGAGGCACGTTCTT
>DASSIO010000202.1:0-10125 GCA_035691825.1 Terriglobales bacterium
GTTCTGCACTGCCCATAAAGCTGCGACATCCAAACAGACCTTCGCCGCCGCTGCCTTGCTAAATGTCTTCGTCGAGAAAAACAGTACCAAGTCGTCGGCATTATAAAGAGCCGGGTGCCCCACTCTTGCGCGTTCTGTGCGCAAGGGTGGGATTCCATAAAGGTCGGGACCATCATCGCCGATTTTTTTATGCCGCTGACGTTTGTCATGCTGAACGAAGTGAAGCATCCCTATTCCTCTGCAATCTGCCAGCAATAGGGATTCCTCGCTTCGCTTCGGAATGACAAGGTGTTGAGATTCACTGCCGGTGTGGCGCGGGCATTCTTGGCCGCGTTTCCGCACCGTACTGCCAATTCGCGGACAGGAGTGTCCGCGCCACACGACTGGACGGGCGAGACGCCCGTCCCCACATGCTCCCCACACAGCACGTGAACAGAAGCGCGGACAGGAGTGTCCGCACCACACAGAAAACCGACGGTCGAGGGCGGCCGTCGCTACACTACTTCGGCGGCTCTTGCGACGTGCTTCCCTGCCCGCTGCCCTGAGTGCCGGCTAATCCTTGCCGCTGGGCTGCGTCGCGCTGCATCTGCTCCAGTTTCCGGTTCTGTTCCGGAGTGAGCACCGCCTGGATTTTCGGGAACTCGGTTTGCTTGATCTGCCGCACCTTGGCAACCTTCTGATCCATGCTCAGCGTGGTGTCGTTGCGCACGGCTTCGATCTGGCTCATCTCTTCCTGGATGATGGGCTGCAGCTTTGCTTTCTGATCATTCGTCAACTGCAGTGCCTCTTCAACAGACCCGGGATGATTTGCCATCGGAGCTTGCGACCCAGCTTGGGCACCGGCGGTGCCTGGAGTGGAGGTGGAACTCTGGGAAGAACTGGGCGAAGTTGCCGAGGGGCTCTGTTGATCCGTCGCGGCTGGAGTTCCGCTCTGACCTGGTGTCTGTGACTGGTCCTGAGGAGTCGTGGTTCCGGCGCCAGCCTGCGCGTTGGGCGTGCTGGAACTCTGAGCCTGGCTGCCGCCCTGCCCCTGGGATGTGCTCATATCGGTTTTGGTCTTCGGCTGCGTGCCTCGCGGATCCTGCGCAAAGACCATAGCCGTAAAGGCAAGGACAGAAATGGACACAAGTGCTGATAAGGTTAAGCGGTTTCGCATGTTGCTCCTTCCGACAAAGTGGGATCTCACAACCTGCGATCGCGGCACACGGACACCCGCGCCCGACAGGTGATCACGGTCAGATGACCCCCGCGCCAGAGCGGTTGGTTGCGCCGAGGCTTTCTTGTGAGTAGCTGCTCAGTCTCCGGCCGACGAACTGCCAGTGTGCCTGAGCCCGAATTTAGCGCCGAAGAAATCGCCCTTGTTCCATTCGGGGACATTCGGTTGCTGCGCCACCTCGTAGCCGACCAGGAAATTCAGGGTCGCCCCCTTAGCCGCGGAGGCGTAGTCGAGCGGTTGGTCTATGTTGTCGAGCGGGGTGTGATAACGAGTCGTCATCCACTTCTTGACGACCTCCAGGCCGTGAATATTGGGGTCGGTGCTGTTGATCCCGTCGGTGAGATCCACTGCCGGCACGCCTTGCAGCACGAATGAGTATTGATCGCTTCGGATGAAGAACACCTCCTCCGGCATCGGATCAGGGCTGATGGCATATCCCAGCGCACGCGCCGCCGCGTCGACGTCAGCGCCCAGGCTGGAATGCTCGGCGCCCAGTGCGACTACGTCCTTCATGGGGTAGTAGACCCCGGGTGCTCCGTCGATATTCACGTTGGCGACGATCTGCTTCAAAGGCACAGTTGGAAAATGCGCGTAGTAATCGGATCCGAGCAGTCCCATTTCTTCGCCCGTTACGAAGACGAAGACCACCGAGCGCTTTGGCGCGCGCGGCAACCGGCTATAAGCTCGCGCAACTTCCAACAGCGCGGAGGTTCCTGAAGCATTGTCGACTGCGCCATGGCATACGTTGTCGCCTTGAACCGCGGGACAGACCCCCAAATGATCGACGTGGGCCGTGTAGACGACATATTGATCGCGTAACGCTGGATCAGAGCCTGTCAGCTTGCCCACGATGTTGGAGCTGTCGATCTTCTCTAACGTGTTGACGGTATGGATGCGGGCCGAATATGCCAGAGGAAACCCTTGAGGTTCGCTTTTGCGCGCGCTGGCAAATGCCTGGTCGAGACTCTTAGATGCTCCAGCGAACAGCTTCTCGGCGGCCGTTTGATTCAGCAGCGCTCCTGTTTTCAATTCAGGGAAGACGTCGTGCTGCTGGCCCTGGCTGTCCGCCCAGTGCATTCCACCGGCCTGAATCTGAGGCACGAGCCATTGCCAGGGATAGCGTTTCTGGTCCTCGGGAAGCATGACGTCCAGCGTGCCGACAGCACCGTGCTCCACTGCGTTCTTTGCCTTCACTACTCCGTCGGAGTAGTAGGCGCGTTCGGTGGATGGAAACCGCGAAGGCGCCCCATAGATGCTGACCACAATCTTTCCATGGGCATCCACTCCCGCGTAGTCGTCGTATTTCTCCTCCGGGGCGGTCACTCCGAACCCCACGAACACGAGCGGCGCGTCCACGCTCGAGTCCGGACGCAGGGTGTCGGCGGAGAAAACGTAATCCTTCGCATCGGCGAGAGCCTCTTCTTTGCCGTCACGGACCAGAACGAAGGAGCTCTTGGCAGCATCGGTGACACCCTTCCGGAGCGGCACAGTCTGATACCAGGAACCACTCGTGCCCGCAGGAGCGAGCCCCATACCTTCCAGTTCGCTGGCCACGTAGTGCGCAGCGATTTCGTAACCCGGCGTTCCGGGAGCGCGGCCCTGCAGCAGCGTGTCCGCAAGGAACCGCATGTGCGCCCGGATCTGTTCGGGACGAATGCTGGCCATAGCGGCTTTTGCCGAAGCCTGATCGGGCGCGCTCAGCTGTTGGGCAAAGGGACTGAGAGTGAATGCGAAGATTGCGAGCACGAACAGCCCACGAGTATTCATCGGCGATCGCCTCCGGATAGATTGATCGGGAATAAGCAACGGCATTGTACAGGACAACGGCAGTTATCGGGTGCAGGCGATTTCAGTTTTTGAGAGTGGAACATCCGCATCCCGGCCGCATTAAATCGTTCAATGTCATTGACAGCGGGCGCCTGCTCATAATCCAATACGCCATTGATGGCAACTTCCTCCACGCCTTCCACCGGTGTTTCCTCGGGCCCGCGCCTGCGCCGGGCACTCACTCTGTGGGACCTGATTCTCTACGGCGTGATCGTGATTCAGCCGGTAGCGCCTATGTCGGTTTTCGGGGTCTTGAGCGATCGCGGTCACGGACACGTGGTCACGACCATCTTCATCGCCATGGTTGCGATGCTGTTCACCGCCATCAGTTACGGGCGCATGGCGCGCGCTTATCCCAGCGCCGGCTCCGCCTTCACTTATGTCGGGCAGGAGATCAATCCCGCGCTTGGCTATGTAACCGGCTGGAGCATGGTGATGGATTACATGCTCAACCCGATCATCTGCGTGATCTGGTGCAGCCAGCAGGCCCATGTGTTCGCGCCCGGAGTTCCGTATTGGGGTTGGGCTGTCTTCTTCGCCTTAGTTTTTACATTCCTCAACGTGCAGGGGGTAAAGACCTCCGCTCGGGTGAACGCAGGATTGGCTGCCGGCATGGGGGTCGTGATTGCAATTTTCTTTGTGGCTGCGGCTCGGTACCTCTTTGGACATGCGCACGATAGCGCCGCGTTTCTGACTCGTCCGTTCTACGATCCCCAAAGCTGGAATACGAAGGCCGTTCTCGGGGGCACCTCGGTCGCAGTTTTGACCTACATCGGCTTCGACGGCATCTCGACCCTTTCGGAAGAGGCCGAGAATCCGCGGCGAAATATTCTGCTGGCGACCGTACTCACATGTCTGGTCATTGGCATTCTCTCCGCGTTGGAGGTTTATGCCGCGCAGTTGGTGTGGCCGGCGGCAGAGCCGTATCCCAACGTGGACACTGCCTTCACGTTCGTGGCACAGCGGGCATGGGCGCCGCTGTTCGCGGTCGTGGGGTTCACACTGGTTGTCGCTAACTTTGGTTCCGGCATGGGTGCACAGTTGGGTGCCGCCCGCTTGCTCTATGGCATGGGCCGCAGCAGCGCTCTGCCGAAGGGATTTTTTGGGGCCATTGATCGCAAACGGCATGTACCCCGTAACAATGTGCTCTTCGTCGGGGCTCTGGCTTTGCTTGGCGCCTTTCTGCTGCCCGCGATCGCCGGAGAGGCAACCGGCTATGAACTTGGCGCAAACCTGTTGAACTTCGGCGCCCTTCTTGCCTTCATGGGTGTCAACGCGTCTGCATTCGTTCGCTATTTCCTCCGCGAGAAGAAGACGGTGTGGAACTTCTTGCCCCCAGTGCTCGGCTTCTTCATTTGCGCGCTGCTTTGGTGGAATCTCAGCACCAAGGCTCGGATATTCGGAGCCATTTGGATGGGCGTGGGCATAGCCATTGGCGCGTGGAAGACGCGCGGCTTCCGCGGCAACCTGATTAACTTCGAATTGCCACCAGAAGATGCGGAAGCTTAAGTTCTTGCATCAATATCAGGGCGGTAATTCCAGGGCCTAAACTCAACCGGCATGACCACTTGGTCGCACAACACGATCAATTTGCCAAGCTTTGTTCCCGCCGACTAGAATCGCTGTTCAGGCCCACCCCTGCTTCGCGAGGACAGTTGAAAAAGGTTCTAGCCATCTACCCCGGCTCGTTTGATCCCCTCACCAACGGCCATCTGGATCTTATCGAACGGGGCAGCAAAATTTTTGACGAGCTGATCGTCGCCATCCTGCGTAATCCCGAGAAGCAACCATTATTTAGTTTGAGCGAACGCAAAGAAATGATGGCCGCGATGACGGAACGCTGGAAAAATGTACGGGTCGACACTTTTGACGGTTTGATGGTCGACTATGCCGTACGGGTGAAAGCATCAGCCGTGCTGCGGGGCATACGCGCTATCAGCGATTACGAATACGAACTGCAGATGGCATTGATGAATCGCAAGCTCGCGCCTAATCTGGAAACCGTGTTCATGATGCCGGCGGAGGCTTATTCGTATTTGAGCTCGAGGTTGGTGCGGGAGATCGCTCAGCTAGGCGGTGCGATAGACGGTTTAGTGCCGGATCTGGTGATCCAGCGCCTGCGCGAAAAGATGGATCCGGCAAACAAGTTCGAGGCTTTAGAAGCGGCTAAATTTACGAAAACAGGAAAAAAGAAATGACGGTAGCCACGGAACCCACTGTGAGATTGAAACTCAGCGACCGCATCAATCGCATCGAGCCATCCGCCACGATGGCGGTTGTAGCCGAAGCAGAAAAACTTCGCAGCCAGGGCGTAGACGTCGTCGATTTCGGCGCGGGTGAGCCGCATTTCTCCACACCACAACACATTAAGGATGCGGCCATCGATGCGATCCGCAGAGATTTCACCAAGTACACAGCCGTGGGTGGCACCGCGGAACTGCGCGATGCCATCGTCGCCCGGCATGCTGCCGACTTTGGGTCCGACTACCGGCGCGAAGAGACCATGGCCTCGGTGGGCGGCAAGCATGTGTTGTTCAACGCAATCAGCGCGCTTGTCGATCATGGGGACGAGGTGATTCTGCCCGTACCTTACTGGGTCTCCTTCAAAGACATGATCCGGTACGCAGGAGGTAAGCCGGTTCTCGTCGACGCCGATGAGAGCGAAGGATTTCGTTTGACCGCCAATATGATCGAGCGCGCCGTCACGCCGCGCACTACCTTGATCATCCTCAATTCTCCTTCTAATCCGTCGGGCGCAGTCATGAGCCCCGAAGACATGATCTCGATCGTGCGCCTGGCTGCCGATCGCGGTATTTGGGTGGTTTCTGACGAGTGCTACGTGTACCTGAACTACACGGGCAAGCGGTTTTCCGTTGGCTCACTTCGTGAATACAAGGAAAGGATGATTGTGGTTGGTTCGCTCTCGAAAACATATGCCATGACCGGCTGGCGATTGGGATACGCCTTGGCGCCGGCAGCTGTGATCGGGGCGATGCAGAAACTCCAGAGCCAGTCCACCTCGAATCCAACCTCGATCGTGCAAAAGGCGGCAGTTGCCGCCCTGACCGGTCCTCAGGATTGTGTCGCGGAGATGCGCGGCGAGTACATCCGGCTCCGCGATCATGTCGTGCAGGGCTTACGCTCGATTCCGGGGATCGAGTGCAATCTGCCGGAGGGTGCATTCTACGTATATCCCAATCTCTCATCCTTCTTTGGCCGCTCTGGCATTAACTCGGCAGCGGACGTTGCCGGCAGACTGCTTCGTGAAGCACACGTCGCGGCTGTGCCGGGAGAGGGTTTTGGGACCCGCGAGCATATTCGTATCTCTTATGCGACGTCCAAGTCGGAGTTGGATCGTGGGTTAGGGCGGATGCGAAAGTTTCTAGCGTCTCTGTAACGACTATGGGCTCGCCGGATTCAGACGGGTAGAGGGTATTCTTCCGCCGATGGACCGGATGCTCAGGCAGCCTCTCTGCTGCCGGATGCCTCTAATCAGCAAGCGGCGCTTGCAAGCCACCTCGTCTTACGCGGCGCTGAACGATGGAAGATCAGCGATCAGCATGAGTGAGCTGTATCCATTATTAATGTCGCCTCTGTTCGATCCCCGCCCATGGGGAAGCGTCGATCTTGCGCCCATCTACCCGGACAAGAAATTCAAGGAGAAGATTGGCGAATCGTGGCTGACAGGCGATCATTGCAAGGTCGCGAACGGTCCCTTTACCGGACGCACGCTGGCTCAATTGAGTGAGCAGTTCGGTCCGGAACTGGTCGGCGAGGCCGCCCGCGATCCCAAGCGGTTCCCTCTGTTGCTGAAATTCCTCTTTCCCCATGAAAAGCTTTCCGTACAGGTTCACCCGGACGATGAGTGCGCTCAACGTGTGGGTCAGCCCTGGGGAAAGACCGAGTGCTGGTATGTAGCCCATGCACAACCTGGCGCCCAGATCGCGCTGGGACTCAAGCCAGGCGTAACCTGCGAGCAACTGGAACAGGCCATCCAGGAGCATCACGCGGAGGAGTTGTTGAACTGGGTCGATATCCATCGTGGCGAGTTGATCTATGTTGCGGGTGGAACCGTCCACACGCTAGGTCCGGGATCTGTGCTCGTCGAGACCCAACAGCAGTCCGATACTACGTATCGCCTTTACGACTATGGCCGTCCTCGAGAACTCCACCTGAAGGAGGGACTCGCAGCGGTGAAAGAGGTTCATGGATCGGGCAAGGTAGTACGGCCTTCGGCCAATGGCTCCGGGCAGGAACAACTGGTCGCCGCGCCTTATTTTGTGGTTGAGAAATTTGTCCTGCGAGATGCCAAGAAATTTTCCACGGCGGACGAATCGGGCGTGAGATCGGCTCAAATTATCGTTGGACTGGAAGGTGGCGGCGTTGTCGAAGCACTCGGATCGCAGCCGGTGACCTTCACGAAGGGCGAAGCGGTCGTCATCCCGGCGGGCATGTGGAACTTTGAAGTGCGCCCGCAGTGGAACGTTGAATTTCTTATGGCGCACGTACCTGGAAAGCCTCTGCCCGAGCCGGTGACGGCAATGTAGTTGGTTCTTGGTTCGTCATTTTTAGTTCTTCGTTTAACATCGCATGTTCATGCGCAAATCCGTCAACCCGAGCGAAGTGAAGTGGAGTGGAGGAACCTTGGGTCTTAGCCGACACATTTCCCGCCACTTCGTCTCGCGTTTCTGTGCTCATCCCGAGATCCGTGGCTAAGAACTTCTATCCCGTAATCCTCGCCGGCGGCAGAGGTACTCGATTTTGGCCGCTCAGTCGCAAGCGCCGTGCAAAACAATTGCTTGCCCTTGACGGCAAGCAAACCATGATCCAGCAAACAGTGGCGCGCTTGCTGCCGCTAGCTGCGCCCGCGAGCTTTTGGATCATCACCAACCGCGATCTACATTCCGCTATTAGGACGCAAGTACCAAAGCTTGTGAGGAGGCAAGTCCTCGCCGAGCCGATTGGGCGCAACACCGCACCAGCCATCGGGCTCGCTGCTTTCCTGCTCGCTCGACTCCAACCGGAGGCTGTCATCGGACTATTTCCCTCCGATCATGTCATCTCTGACGAAAAGCGCTATCGTGCGGCTATTCAGCAAGCTGTTGAGCTGGCGGCGGCAGGTCACAACATCATCGTTCTCGGAATCCGCCCTTCGCGCGCAGAAACCGGCTACGGCTACATCGAAGCGGGAGCCGCTTACGAGAGTGGAATTTTGCGGGTTCGACGTTTTACGGAGAAGCCCGATGCCGGGCGTGCCGCCGAATTTCTTGCGGCGGGAAATTACTTCTGGAACAGCGGCATGTTTCTTTGGCGCGCGAGCACGCTGGCGGATGCTTTGCGCGAGCATCTCCCAGAAACGGCAACTATCCTGGAGAAAATCGCGCACAGTTTCGGGACAGCCAGGTTTGAAGCAACTTTCAATCGGCTCTACCCAAAATGCGAAAACATCAGCATAGATTACGCCGTCCTTGAACCACGGTCGGCCAGAGGAGAACTCGCGTCCAATATCTACTGCATTCCTGCCGATTTTGGCTGGAATGATCTGGGTTCGTGGACGGCCTTACACGAACACCACACCACCAAGGCACAGCCGCCTGATGGCAACCTGATCACGGGTGAAGCCAGCTACACGCTGAACGCAAGTGGCAACTACGTTCATGCACCCGGAAAATTTGTCGCCGCTGTGGGAGTCAAAGACTTGGTTGTGGTCGAGACCGATGATGCCCTCCTGATCACAACACGCCAGCACTCGCAGGATGTCGGCAAAGTCGTGAAATATCTTGACGAAAAGAAACTCTCGAAACTCGTGTAAGTGTGCGGACGGCGTCCCGGAGTTGGGGATGGGGCGCTCCACTGTGGGGACGGGCGTCCTCGCCCGTACTGCAGTCGCCTTCTCGATCAGCAAACGGGTGTGCTGCTGCAAGCATCCTATTTGCGCGTAAGCTGGACTAGAAACCCTTCTATGGCAGACATCAAGTTTGGTACAGACGGTTGGCGCGGCGTCATCGCCGATGACTTCACCTTCGACAACGTCCGGCGGGTCGCCGGCGCAATTTCCTCCTACGTGTTGACTCACGAGGACCCCAAACGCGGCGTGACCGTCGGATACGACACCAGGTTTGCTTCTCAGAACGCGGCGCGCATCGCTGCGCAGGTCATCGCCGGGGCGGGCATACCCGTAACAATCGCCAGCGACTACACTCCGACTCCGGCAATTTCCTATGCGGTAAAGAACCAGGGCAAAGCGGGCGGGGTTGTTATCACCTCCAGCCACAATCCCTGGAACTGGAATGGCGTGAAGTTCAAGGCGAAGTTCGGCGGATCAGCCACGCCGGCCATCATGAAGATCATCGAGGACGAAGTCCGTGCAGGGTCTATGCCCAACGGGCGCGCTGCCTCCATCGAGGAAGTCGACCTCAAGCCGCCCTACGTCGACGCAATCTGCAAGTTTGCCGACCTGGACCTGATTGCGAAGGCCAAGTTCAAGTTCGCCATCGACTCCATGCACGGCTCCGGACGAGGCGTGCTCGCCAGAATATTTTCCGAGCGCGGTATCGAACACGTCACCATACGACAGGAGCTGAATCCTCTATTCCCCGGTATTAACCCGGAACCGATCGAGCCCCACGTGGCTATGCTGCAGAGAACGGTTGTCGAGCAGGGTTGCCACGCGGGTCTTGCCACCGACGGTGACGCCGATCGTATCGGCGCGGTTGCGGAGGATGGCAGCTTCGTCGACTCGCACAAGATCTTCTGCATACTGCTGCAGTGGCTTCTCAAGCGCAAACAGTGGCCTGGCGAAGTGGTCCGCGCTTTCAACACCACGCGCATGCTGGATCGTATTGCCGCCCGCCACGGACGCAAGCTCAACGAATGTTCCATCGGCTTTAAACACATTGCCGACCTCATGATGGAGCGGGAGATTCTGATCGGCGGCGAGGAGTCGGGCGGCATCGGCTACTCGCGCTATTTGCCCGAGCGCGATGGCCTTCTGAATTCACTGCTCCTGGCGAATGTTATGGCAGAAGAAGGCAAGCCGTTGGGTCAACTAGTCGCCGATCTGCAACGCGAGTACGGGGAAC
>DASSIO010000203.1:0-56562 GCA_035691825.1 Terriglobales bacterium
ATAGTGAAAGACAGTCTTCGCGAGGGCGTGAAGCAGGGTCATTACAAGCTGCTGACCAAGAAGCCGGTGACGGCGACCGAAGAAGAGATTGATCGCAACCCGCGGTCGCGCAGTGCGAAGCTGCGAGCAGCGGAAAGAAGATGAAGAGGTCTTGTGAAAGGGCACGGCTTTAGCCGTGCCGATGGACCCAATTCAAAAAGGGGCTTTAGCCCCTGAGGCAAAGAGTTTCCGGACGGCAGCACTCCCAGGTCTGCGGTCCGGTGCAGTGGCCAGGTAGGGGCAGGAGAAAGAATGTACACGGGAAACTTAATTGACCAATTGATGGCAGCCGTCGAGCGTGTCGAGATGAACTCTCGCGCCGAACAAGAGACCGCTGAACTGGAACGTCTCTACCTGGCGGTCGCAGCCGGAAACTCAGTCCAGTACGAAAAGACTCTACTCGGGGTAGCGTAATGGCAGCAGCAGCCGCGGTGGCAGCACAAGCAATAGTTTCTTCCAGAAGACGGCAGCCGTGCTGGAGCGGCACGCCCGAAGTTTACTTCGCCAAGAACATCGATAACTCGCGGCTGGTGAGGGTGGACGATCCGCAGCGCAAGCGCGAAATGAAGATGTTCGGCGTCGCGCTAACCTGCTTGTGTCTGCTGGTGCTCTCCTATGCCTGGCAGCACTTTAAAGCTATCGAATACGGCTACAAGATTTCGGAGTTGAAGGTACAGCACGACAATCTTGTAGAAATGAACCGAGCGCTACGGCTGGAGGAGGCGTCACTGCGCGATCCCGAGCGGATCGACAAGCTGGCCAAAGTCATGGGATTGATTTCCCCGCAACCCGGCCAAGTGATCCGCATGGATACGGTGTTGCCGGACAATGGGGCGCCAGTCATGGCGAGCGTCGCGCCGATTTCGGTCATTTCGGCCAGATAAACAACAGCAACTACCGCCGAGGACGCAGAGAACGCCGAGAACACGATTTGGAATTCTCGGTGATCTCGGCGCACTCGGCGGTTTAACACTCCTTTCTAGGTCTGAACGTGGCGGCGAACTCTCCGGGTAATAACGGGCAATTCCGGCTCTATCTTCTCGGCGGCCTGCTGTTGTTATGGTTCGCCGCGATTTGCATTCGTCTTGTTCACCTGCAGATTTTTGATTACGGCGAATTTGAGACGCGGGCGCAGCACCAGCAGCAGCGCTCCATCGATCTTTCTCCCAAACGGGGCATTATCTATGACCGGCAGGGGCATGAGCTGGCCATGTCCATCAACGTCGACTCCGGCTTTGCGGTGCCCTCGGAAATTCCCGACCTCGCTTCGACGATTTCTCTGATCAGCCGGATTGCGAAGGAAGATCCGCGCGAGATTTTGGCCAAGTGCAAAGCGTCGCATTCTTTTTGCTGGGTTGCGCGCAAGTCCGATGCGGAAACCGCCGAGCGCATCAAGGCGCTGAATCTCAAAGGAATCTATTTCGAAAAAGAGTCGAAACGCTTCTATCCCAAGCGTGAACTGGCAGCGCAGGTTCTCGGCTATGTGGGAATGGATGATGAAGGCCTGAGCGGCATCGAACGCGAATATGACGAGCAGCTGCGCGGCAAGCCCGGGCGGATGCTGATTCAGGTGGACGCGCGCCGGAAGAATTTCAACCGGGTCGAAAAGCAGCCTGATCCCGGGGAAAACGTTGTCCTCACCATCGACGAGAACATCCAGTACATCGCCGAGCGCGAACTCGAAGCCGCCATGGAGCAGACTCATGCGGCGGCCGGAACGGTGGTTGTCGAAAATCCTCACACCGGGGAAATTCTGGCGCTGGCAAATCGGCCGACCTTCAATCCCAATCTGTCACGGCGAATCACTCCTGAAGCGCTCAAAGACCGCGCGGTGAGCGACGTATACGAACCGGGGTCCACTTTTAAGCTGGTGACCATTTCGGCCGCACTGGACGAGAAGATTACCAACCCCAACGAAGTCTTCGACTGCCAGATGGGATCGATTGTGGTCAACGGGATGCGAATTCGCGACCACAAACCGTTTGGGTTACTTCCTGTTTCCGACATTCTGGCGAAATCGAGCGACGTAGGTGCGATTAAGATCGCACTGCGCCTCGGCGAGGATCGCTTCTACAAATACATTCAGGCTTTTGGATTTGGACAACAGACCGGAATCGAATTGCCGGGAGAGACCCGCGGTCTGGCAAAGCCTTTGAACCGTTGGTCCAAAGTGTCCATTGGTGCGATCTCCATGGGCCAGGAGATCGGCATTTCTCCACTGCAGCTGGTTGGCATGGTATCGACCATTGCTAATGATGGTATGTGGGTTGCCCCACGCATTGTGGCTACCACCAGTGAGCCGCAAACGACGCCTCAGACGGTGGTTTTCCATCCGGCAGCGCAAAGGCGTGTGCTTTCTCCCCTTACCGCCGCCCAAATGAAGCAAATGATGGAAGGAGTGGTGCTGCACGGGACCGGCAGAAAGGCGATTTTGGAAGGCTACACTTCCGCAGGAAAAACTGGCACAGCTCAGAAAGTCGACCCGGGGACGCACGCATATTCGCGAACGCATTACGTGGCTTCGTTCGCTGGATTTGCGCCAGTCAACAATCCTGCCATCACCGTTGCCGTGATTCTTGACTCTGCCGTGGGTCTGCACCAGGGCGGGCAGGTGTCGGCCCCCGTCTTCCAACGGATTGCTCAGCAGGTGCTTGCGTATTTACACACGCCTCATGATGTCGACTTGCCCGCGAGTCGACAGATGCTGCTCGCGGCGAAAAAAGCCGCCGGCGATGACTTGGAAGAAAGCTCTCCAGACCGCTTGGGAGAACCGGTCGAGGTGGCAGAAAGTCCTGCGCCTCCGGTTGGGGCGCCTGTTAAGTGGGAAAAGACTCCGGCCGAGACAATTGTCCCTGCGGCGTTGCGCACCCTTGAATTGCCGAAAGACACCGCACAGAGCCCAACTCCGGCAGCACCGCCGGTCCCAACGAAAGTTCCGGCAAATGGAACAGTGGTTCTCGACGTGGAGCAGGGTGGCATCGTGGTACCCTCGTTCATCGGGAAAAGTGTTCGCAGTGCAATCGAGTCCGCCCAGGCCAGCGGCATAGAACTGGACGCGCAAGGCAGCGGCATCGCACGCGAGCAATCGCCCCCGCCTGGCGCTCACGTGTCTGCAGGAACCGCCGTTTTAGTCAGATTTGAGCGCTAAGATTACATGTAAAACAAGCTGAGCCGCGGCACCCCGTATTTCTCCAGTAGCCGCTTATTCGCGTACTGCTTATAGAGCTGATCGATTTGGCTGGACGGCATTTTGCTGCGATAGGGAGCCAGATCACGATCCGCTTGGGCGCGGATAGCCACTAGTTCTTCGTCTGGGGCGGCGGCCAGCAGAACGGCAAGCAATTTCTCTTCGAGAACGGTCATGCGGCGCTCCAAGTCTTCAAGTCGGCGCGGAGCGGGCGCAGTTTCGATTTCCGCAGCCAGCTCCCGCAGCACGCGTGCATTTTCGCGGGCTATGGACGCGGTTGAAATTGCCTCGGTGCGTGGAAGTTGGGCACTCTCCAACGCAGTTGCGTTTCTTCGGAAAAATTCGGCGATGCTGATGGTGTCAAAACCGAGGGTCTGTCCAGGCTTGTCGGCGCGGTGACTCCCGACTGCGGCTTCCTTCATTTCTTCGGCGGCAGCTAGAACCTCCTGGGAACAAAACGCGAGCCCATTGATTCTTTTCGTTTTCGATGGACGCTGCTCATAGTGGTCGAAAGTCGCATCGATCCCGCGCAGAACCGCCTCGAGCGGCACCCCTGAATCTTTCCAGGTTTCGATCAACGCCCAATCTAATGTCGAGAGCAGCAACCCAGTCCCCCGGCGCTTCTGAAAGTGCTCCTCAATTTCGGTGAAGTAGTTGAAGTAGTTTTCCACGACTGCTCAGCGGGGCGCCTTGCGGCTGGGCCATGGCTTGGCAGCTGACTGCGTAGGGTTCTGCGGTTTTCCCGCCACCGCCTCGCGCCCTTTCCCGGACGCATTTCTCTGCCAGATCAAGCGCAGCCCATCCAGGGTGAGGAGGTCATCAACCTGCTTGATGTACTTGGAGCCACCGCCGATCAGCGAAGCCAGACCGCCGGTAGCCACAACTTTGCAGTTCTCGCCCATTTCGGGCAATAACAATTCCAGTATGCCATCCACCAGTCCGAGGTACCCATAGTAAAGACCGGACTGCATGCTGGTCACAGTGTTGGTGCCGATGATGCGCTCCGGCTTTCGAATATCGACGCGCTGTAATCGCGCGGTGCGCCCAAAAAGCGCCTCGGCAGAAATTCCTATACCTGGGCAAATGACGCCGCCAAGGTATTCGCCTCGCGCCGAGACACAGTCGAAGGTAGTAGCAGTCCCGAAATCGACCGACACGCACGGCCCCCCGTATTTTTCAAACGCCGCAACCGAATTGACGATGCGGTCCGCTCCGACTTCTGCCGGATTCTCGTAAAGCACCGGCATTCCGGTCTTCACACCCGGCTCAATGAAGAGAGGTTGAATGTGGAAGTAGCGCTCGCAAACCTGACGAAGAGTGGAATCGAGCGGCGGGACGACCGACGAGATCACGATGCCCTGAATGCTCGTGACGTCGATCGAGTCCATCGCAAACAAATTGCGGAACAAAACTCCGTATTCATCCACCGTTTGCGTCTGGTTGGTGACAACCCGCCAATTCGCGACCAGGTGGTCATAACCAGAGTCCACGGCAGTTCTTTCCGAGCTGCCGAAAACTCCAAGAACCGTATTGGTATTGCCAACATCAAGGACCAGCAGCATGAGATATCGTGACTCGCAACGAGAATTACTGCGGCCGCACGCTTCCGCTCAGCACTGTTCTGAGCCCTTGGGCGGTTCGCACCAGCAGGAATCCCCGCGCATCGAGCCCCTCAGTAACGCCGTCATAGCCGCCATTTTCATCGACGTGCACGGCCATTCCGCGGGCATACGAAGAACGTTCCGTAAACCGGCGCAGAATCGAGTCCCGAGTTTGCGAACCGGCGGCCAGCGCGCGATACTCGCGGTCAAGCGATTTTAGCAAAGCTGCTGTGAGCTCAACCCGCGAGCACTCCGTTCCTGTCGCCAAGTGGATTGAAGTCGCCACGGCCTCTACTTCGGCGGGGAAATTGCTTTGGTTCACGTTGATTCCAATCCCCGTCACGACGTGACGAACGCGCGTGGCCTCGGCATTCATCTCCGTCAGAATGCCGCAGAACTTTTTTCCTTCCAGCAAAAGGTCGTTCGGCCATCGCAAATCAGGGTTGGCGCCCGCAACCTGTGCCACGGCGCCGTGAACGGCCAAGCCGGCCGCCAGGGAGAGAATCAATACCTCGGCAGGAACCAGCGATGGGCGCAGAATTACTGAGCAGTAGATTCCCGTTGACCGAGGCGAATGCCAGCTGTGGCCTCCGCGCCCGCGCCCGCCTGTCTGCTCCTCCGCCAGGTAGACAGAGCCCTCTGGCTCGCCGGCAGCCGCAGCCTGCATAGCAGTAATGTTCGTGGACTCGATTCTGTAGTAATGATGGATATTTCCGGCGAAAATCGTGCCACGTACCAGCGGAGCTAAGATTTCCGGCAGCAGCAGGTCAGGGACGGCTCGAAGCTGGTATCCGGTGGCAGGATGCCCGGCAATGGCGACGCCCAGCTTGCGTAGTTGCTGTACCAGCCGCCAAACCTCCGAGCGCGTGATTCCGATTTCCTGGGCAACTTTCGTGCCGCTGACCACCACCGTGGCGTGCTCCATCAGCAGACGGATGATGCGGCCCATGCGCTCGTCGCTGTTTTGAGACCGCTTCGGTTCCCCCCGCACGCGGACAGAAGGTCGATTTTGAGGCGGTTTTCTGATGCGGGAATTATGCGGGAGCGGCGACGAAAGAACAACGTGCTGCGGAATTACCCCAGAGGACGCAGAGGTTCGTAAGCAAGGAAGATTGAGGAGTGCCAACTGACATCTGAGGACTGAGAACTGCCGACTGCCCTACGCGCTCGCAGCTTCTTCCGATCCCAACGGCAAGAAATACTGCGTGCCCTTGATAGGCGCGGACACCTTGCGCAAAAGCTCCTGTAGATCTTGGTTTCGATCCACGAAGTCAATGTCCGAGGTATTCACGATCAGCAGGTCGGATGCTGTGTAGTGAAAGAAGAAGTGCTCGTAGGCCTTGATTACCTCGTGCAGGTACTCTTCATTCAGAGCCTTCTCGCCCGGCGCATTCTTTTTTCGCAGGCGCTTTTTCAGAACCTCGGGCGTGGCCTGCAGATAAATCACCAGGTCGGGCGTGGGGAGCTGCTCGCGGAAATAGTTGTAGAAGCGATTGTAGGTTTCAAGCTCATGGTCGTTGAGATTCAGGCAAGCGAAGAGCTTGTCTTTCTCGAAAATGAAGTCAGCCACCACCAGCTTCTGTGAGCGTGCGGCCAGATCGAGGTTGCGCAACTGCTCGAATCTGCGGATCAGAAACGCAAACTGTGCCTGAAACGCGGCCCCCGGATCGCCGTCATAAAAAGACGCGAGAAATGGATTTTCGTCCGGTTCCATGACCCGCTGCGCATTGAGCCGTTCGGCAAGAATGCGGGCCAACGTACTTTTCCCCACTCGTATGGGTCCTTCCACTGCAATGTATCGGGGCAGCTCAAAAAGATTGGCCATGGTTAGAATCAGGATCGAGAGAACGAGAATATCCCGGTTCGGCCCGGCAGGCAATTGCGAGAAGAGTTAACCCTCGAATTGGCCGAATCCAGTATGCCTGTGAGCTCGTGGCCCTATTTACCAGGTCCCCATATCCCAGTGGAGGAGCTAACGGGAATGGAATTGCAAAGTTTTGGACCGCGGGAGACAATCGCGTCCTCGCATGGCCACCTTCACCACGCCGGGGCGCAATCGGCTTACGGGCAAGCTGACAATAGTTCTCGCCCTGCTTGGGATTTCTGTCTTCATCAATTACGTGGATCGCAGCAATCTTTCGATAGCCGCGCCCATGGTGAAGGACGAGCTTGGCATCTCCGCTTCCCAGTTGGGTCTCCTCCTCTCCGCGTTTTTCTGGACGTACGCCTGCATGCAACCCCTCTCAGGATGGCTCGTGGACCGGGTGGACGTGAATTGGGTCATCGCCGGCGGCTTTTTTCTCTGGTCGTCGGCAACGGCCGCCACTGGGTTGGTCCGTACATTCTCCGTGCTGTTTTGCCTACGCCTGCTTCTCGGCATGGGAGAATCGGTCGCCTATCCCTCGTATTCCAAAATCATCGCTCTTAATTTTCCGGAAGAGCATCGCGGACTCGCCAATTCGGTGATCGCGGCAGGCCTGACGCTCGGCCCTGGATTCGGGATGCTCCTGGGTGGCATCTTGATGGAGAGATTCGGTTGGCGTCCATTTTTCCTCGCACTCGGACTGGGAAGCTTGCTATGGCTCGGCGCTTGG
Source organism: Terriglobales bacterium (assembly GCA_035691825.1). Lineage (GTDB taxonomy): Bacteria > Acidobacteriota > Terriglobia > Terriglobales > Acidobacteriaceae > Gp1-AA122. The sequence continues at coordinate 7,422 of DASSIO010000203.1, forward strand.
ATTAAGTGGATGCCTCAAAAGAGCACGCAGGCGAGCGCGGGAGCAGTTGATGCTCCGACCTTTTCTGAATTCCTTCGATTGCGATCGGCCTGGGGAACGTGCCTCGGCCTGTTTTGCGGAAATTATCTGAATTATTTCCTGATTACCTGGTTGCCGTATTACCTGGTTCGAGACCGTCATTTCTCGATGGATAGCATGGCCAAAATCGGTGGAGCCGCTTACCTGTTAGGGGCCTGCTTTGCCACGGTCGCCGGCTGGCTTGCTGATCGTTGGATTATCGCGGGGGCAAGCCCCACGCGCGCGCGTAAGACATTTACTGGCGGAGGCCTGGCTATGGCGGGCTTGTTCCTGGGACTCGCCGCCTTCACCGGACGCAGCATGTGCATCCCCCTGGTAATTCTCGGCGTAATCTTCTTCGGGGTGGCCTCTTCTAACATCTGGGCGATCACCCAGACTCTCGCGGGACCACAAGCCGCAGGTCGATGGACAGGTTTTCAAAACTTTGTGGGCAATCTGGCCGGAGTGGTTGGTCCGGCGCTAACCGGATTCGTGTTGCAACGAACCGGCCATTTCTATTGGCCGTTCGCCATCACCACGGCGATAGCACTGATGGGAACGGCGTCTTGGATTTTCCTGGTGGGACCCGTCGAGCAGGTGGTCTGGCATAAGAAGGTAATAGGCAGTGCGGTTACGGCATAGTTCCTCCTGCCTTCCCCAGCTTTGGTTAGGCGCTGTAAAGTCACTAAGACTTGTACATGCCTGTAATTTCAAACGCTTACTGACCCAGCTCAAGCCTAGAACCTCAATTGTGACTCTATCTCCACCATCCCGTGTCTAAGTGTAGGCGGTTTCCATGCAAGAGCAGCAATTCTGCTCGTTCCATACATCAGACGAAGTATCTGTCAGAAAAAAGGGAGGGGTCATGCGCTGCTGCAAGTTTGTGTTGGTGTTACTCGCCTTTGTTACCTTGGCTTTGGGGCAATCGTCTCGTGAGATATCAGACTCAACCGAGCAACTGCCGGTTACTCGAGTAATTCTTTACAAGAACGGCATAGGTTACTTCGAGCATGCCGGGCAGATCCACGGAAATCAGGACGTGAACATTGATTTCACCACCGCCCAGTTGAATGACGTTTTGAAGTCGCTGACGGTCCTCGATCTCGGCAAGGGCCGCATTACTGGAGTGAGCTACAACTCCATTGCTCCGTTGCAACGCCGGCTCGAATCCCTGCGTTTGCCCATCGGCGAAAGTGCATCGATGGCCGGGTTTCTTGGCGCCCTGCGCGGCGCACGACTCGAAGTGCACAATGCAGGGGCCTCGGCAACCGGTAATCTGCTGAGCGTCGATGAACGCGACGTCGTCGGCACGAATGGGGAAGCCATCAAATTGCAGCAGCTATCGCTAATCAGCGACACGGGTGAAGTGCGCACCTTCGATCTGACTCCCGCGACCAGCGTGCGAATCCTCGAAAAAGATCTGAACGAAGAAATTGGCAAATACATGAGGCTGATGTCGTCCAGCCGCAATCAAGACGTGCGTCGCATGACCATCTCTACAGCGGGCAATGGCGACCGCAACCTGCTGGTGAGTTACATCAGCGAAGTTCCTATCTGGAAGAGCACTTACCGTATCGTTGTTCCTCGCGAAGGCAAGCCGCTGATCCAGGGCTGGGCTGTGGTGGACAACACAGTAGGCGAAGACTGGAAGGACGTTCGGTTATCCCTCGTCGCGGGAGCTCCGCAATCTTTCGTCCAGGAACTCTCCCAGCCCTACTACGCACGGCGGCCGGTGATGCCTCTGCCGGAAAACGCCATGCTCGCCCCCCAGACGCACGAAGCGACGCTGGACGCCAAAGAAGCGCTTGAGGTTAGCGCGGCTTCTCCCATGACACCCCCGCCGCCAGTTGTTAACAATGGCGCTCCCGGGGGGCAGATCGGAGGAGTGATAGGCGGAGTGATGTCGAAGTCCGAGATTGGTGGGCGAGTGTTTGGAATTACCCGAGCCAACCAAATCATCCAGTCTGCAGAAGCCGCCAGGCCATCCGCTCTCGCGCAGGAACTCGGCGATTTGTTTGAGTACAAGTTGCAGGACCTCGTCACTATCCACAAGAACGAGTCGGCCCTGGTTCCGATTCTCCAGGCTCGCATCGACGCTGACAAAGTTTCGGTGTGGAATCCCGCCGAGAATCGTGCCCTGCGCGCTCTCTGGATCGACAACACCAGCGGACTAACCCTGGATGGCGGCAGCTTCAACGTGCTGGAAAGCGATGCTTTCGCTGGAGAAGGACTGATGGAGCCAATCAAGCCGGGCGAGAAGCGCCTGTTGTCTTACGCCGCCGATCTCGGCCTTGTGGTGGACTCCAAGCAGGAGGATGAATCGCAACGCGTGACCCGGGTGGCCATCCTTCGTGGAGCTCTTTTCCAGAGCACGGAAGTGCGCGAGTCGAAGGCCTATACCATTCGCAATCGCGATACTTCACCGCGCACCGTAATCATCGAGCATCCGATTCGCGCCGGTTGGAAGCTGATTGACGGAGAGGTACCCGCCGAAAGCACTACGTCCTACTATCGCTTCCGCGTGGCCGTCGAGCCTAACAAGACCGTCAAATTTGTAGTCAAGGAATTCCAGCCGCTGACGAACCGGTATGAGTTGGCCAACATGACCGACGACCAGCTCACCTTTTTCTTGAGCCAGAAATCGATTAATCCTGAGGTCGAGAAAGTATTGCGGCGAGTCGCTTCCGCCAAAAACAACATCGCCGAGCTGGACGCCGAAATTGCAACCCGCAAAGGCCAGATGAGTTCCATCTCCGAGGACCAACAGCGCGTGCGCGAGAACATGAAGGCTCTAAAGGGAAGCGCGGAAGAAAAACTTCTGGTCGAGCGTTATGCCCGAGAACTGAACCAGCAGGAAGACAAGGTCCAGTCATTGCAGCGCGAATTGGCGGAATTGCGACAGAAAAGAACGACAGCTCAGAAAACCCTGGATGACATGATCGAGGGGATAACGCTCGAGGCGAAGCTGTAGCAGGTGGTATTTTTCGGTGAGTCGGGCGGCCCTTGACGGCAAAACTGTACCGAACTACTTTTGCAACCATGGCTGCCCGAGGGGTCAATGTGTTCTTCTACGGATTATTCATGGATGCTGAGCTTCTGCGCAGCAAAGGCGCTCAGCCGGTCAACATCCGATCCGCCAGCGTTCCCGGATTCGCGCTACGTATCGGCCAGCGAGCGACGCTTGTTCCCGACGACAATGCCCGCGCTTACGGGGTTTTGATGGAACTTACTCACGACGAAATCGACCAGCTGTACTCCGAGCCCACGGTGCGGGCGTATCGGGCAGAAGCGGTCATTGCGGAAGTAGGCGACCGTTTCCCCGTTCCTGCGCTCTGCTTCAACTTAGTCGTGCCTCCCAGTCCGGATGAAGCCAATCCTGACTACGCGGCGAAATTGCGTGCCCTGGCCCTCAGGTTAGGCCTTCCAGCCGAATACGTTGAAAGTATTCGATAGCGGTGACCAGTTAAACATGGGGCGAGATTTCGGCGGACGCCGGCAATGAGAGAATGCGCTTGACCTCCGAACGGTTCCAGGGCTGAAACTTTTTCGCGTCGGAGGGAGTTGGGGATTTGATCATGCGATCGGGAGAGCTGGCGCGGCGAGCCCGTACCGGGAATCCGGTGCAAGTTGCAAAAGCCGTGAACGGCACTTTCATTGGACGAATGCCGGGTAGTTGACAGCCTAACACTTGCGACGGACAGCATTTGTGGTGTGGTGCTTTGTCTCTGGCATCAAGGGACCAAAATTTCACAGCCAGAATAGTCGATATTCTGCGTATAGACTGAGGCGACAGACGGATTCCCGATTGATATTCGCGGGAACTGCGTATACGGGCACTCAGTGCGGGGGGGTAATTTGATCCAGCAACTTCGCAGAATTGCGATAAGCATCCTGGTAGTTTCGTCCGTAGTGGTGGCTGAGACCGCACCGATTAACCAGGCGGTAGTCAATGCGATCGACGAGCATTACCTTTACACTTCCCGTCCACAGTGGAAACAGGCAAGGAAAGCACTCCTGGGTATAGATCCTGCGCCCGTAGAGTCAACCTACGCAGTGATCACGCGAGAACTGGCAAAGCTCAGAGATTCTGAGTTGCATCTACTGTCACCCTCTGAACTTGCGTCTTTAAACGACGAAAGCAAAGGCACGCGCGTCGGCACAGGCTTAATTGACTTTGGTATTGACGTAGTCCCAGCAACCGGCGAGGCACGAGTTGTGACGGCGCTGGTAGGCTCTCCGGCAGCCACGGCCGGTATTCGTCCTGGTGATGTGATCGCGGCGGTGAATGGGAAATCTACGCGATCCCTCGATCATGAGCAGGTACTGGATGCGCTGCGCTCGCGTACGGCTGCCGACCTCTCGATCCGGCGCAAAAAGTCGATCATTCGCGTTCGGCTTTCTCCTTCGGACGCGCCTTTGCATGCCGTCGTTGCTGAACTCAAGGCTACCAAGGCCGGCAAGATCGGATACATCCGCATCGCTCAGTTCACGCCTGCCGTTTCGGGCGAGCTTCGATCGACCGTTGAACAATTCGAGAAAGAACATCCTGCGGGATATATTGTCGACCTGCGAAACAATCCCGGCGGGTTTCTCGATGCCGCAGAAAATACAGCGGGATTGTTCATTTCTGGCTCTTTGGGGGCGAAGTTACGGCGGAACGGCGATGCTGAACCGATCAGTTCTCCAGCGACGCTGCTGACGAAAGCACCGCTGATTGTGCTCGTGAATGAAGGAACCGCTAGTGCGGCAGAGTTTGTAGCGGGCGCGTTGCAGGCTCGTCAACGTGCCAAGCTCGTTGGGGTTTCGACCTACGGGCGCGGACAGACGCAATTGTATGTTGCCTTGTCCGGTGGCTACGGTCTGGTTGTTCCCTCTGCACTCTTGCGTACACCCGCCGGAAGCACATTTAAGGGCGCGGGATTACATCCCGATATTTTGGTTCGCTCCGGCCCATTGAGCGAGCCCGAGCTTGCCAGAGAGCGCGATATGCAGTTTCAGCGTGCTGTCAGTATTCTTGCTGTGAAGGCGGGCTGACCTTCCTGCACGGCTCAGTACCCTATTGGAGTTGCTGCAATGAAAATTGGCTTTCTGCTCGTCGTATTTCTCGCATTCTTTGGGATCATGCCAGCACAGGAACTTCCGCGTCGCGCCGTACTCGGCTTTGATGTGGCCTCCTTAAACTCGGATTCCGAGAAGAGTGCAGAAACTGGAGTGGTCGTCAAGAGCCTCGTATCCCCAACGGAGGCAGGCGGGATTCACGTAGGGGACGTCGTAAGCGCTGTTGCCGGACAGCAGGTATCAAGGCCAGAAGAGGTGCTCGCCATTCTGCGGAAAGTGCGTCCTGGAGAGCAGGTGTCAATCGAACTGCGGCGGAACGGACACCCCCTGGAAGTGCAAGTCAGTGCACAGCCAGCGCCTTACGAGTCAAGCCCCAATGTGGATGTCCTCTATAGGGCCGTAGAAGCCAATGGCTCGCTACGCCGCGTGATCGTTACAAAACCAAAAGCGAACGGAGTCTTCCCCGCGATTCTGCTCGTCGGCGGTCTTGGGTGTTACTCGGTGGATGGCTTGACCGACAAGGACGTTCCCTACGGGCAGATTGTCTACACGCTCACGCGCGAGGGATATGTCGTTATGCGTGTCGAGAAAACCGGGGAGGGGGACAGCCAGGGACCACCCTGCTCTGCCCCAGAGTCCGATCTCAAGATCGAGGCTGCCGGATACGCCGCTGGCCTGAAGGCGCTGCGGGCCTATGATTTTGTGGATCGAGACCGTATTTTCATTCTGGCGCACAGTATCGGGCCGCTGGTAGCAGTCCTGGTCGCGCAACAGGGAGGTGTGCGCGGCATGATCGCTGCCGAAACTATCGGACGTGCGTGGTTTGATTATCAGATCGAAATCGCCCGCCAGCAGCCACTTGATATAGGGGAAGCTTACGACGTGATTGAACGGCAGGCGCGCAGGAACGAAGTCTGTCTACACTACTTCTACGTCGAAAAAGAAACGCCGGAGAGCCTGCTGAAGCGGGACGCCGGCTGTCGTGACATTCTTGTTCCCGGCGTTCCGTATACCTATCTTCAGCAGGTTGCCGACCTTGATCTGGCGGCGCAGTGGAGGAAACTGGACATGCCCGTCCTGGTGATTTATGGAACGTCGGATGGGGCGACCAGTGCCGACGAGAGCCATTACTTGGTAAGCATGATCAACAGCTTTCATCCGGGTCGCGCAACCTATGTCGAGATTCCAGGTATGGCCCACATTCTTAATACCTCACCTTCAAGAGGACAGTTTCTGCGTGACCACGGTGGACCTCATCCCCAACTGCATCCCGCTATCCTGCCCACGCTTGAAAACTGGCTTCGTAAGCAAGTAGCTGTCGGGAAAGGATAACGACTTCCTCGCGCTCTGCACGCCTTCTGGAGACTGGAACGCTATGCCGACCGAGTGACGTTTGTAACCCACTTCAACAGCCTCATCCTGACCGTTCCCGGCCGCCTTACAAAAATCGCTTGACTTAAAGTTGACTTTAATCGCGAGACTCTCTTCTGGGCGCGATTGGGCGTCCAAGGAGACAAGTTATGCGAAAGAGGAAATGGATGATTTCAATCGCTTCTTTGAGTTTAGGATTGACCGTGCTTTTGGGTTTGGCGACTGCCAAATCTTCCCTGGCGCAATCCAGCGATGACAAATGCAAGAGCGATAAGCGGCAAGCGGTATCCAGCGGCAAACACGAAAGCCCGTTTGCCTGTGATCGCCTGGCGCTCGATCCGGAGGCGCGGAAGCGGCATTTTGACGAACTCGGCCCGGCTTTACGGACGCTGAGAACGGCAGTTCGAGAGCTGCCCGATGGCTACGAATTTCAGTTTCCCTCTGACCCGAAAACCATCGCGATGGCTGCTGAGTGGGCCGCAGGGGAAAGGCTGTGCTGTCCCTTCTTCGACATTCAGCTTCGTATGGAACGGGAAGGTGGACCCTTCTGGTTGCGGCTTACGGGCCGGAAAGGAACCAAGGAGTTCATCAAGGTTGATGGAGCTTCGTGGATCAAAGGCTGAGATCTGAGTTGTAAGCCATCTCCGAACAGGCGAAAGGGGAGAGTGATGCAATCGCTCACTATTGCTGCATTCACGGCAGGGCTGGTGTCGTTCCTATCTCCCTGTGTGCTGCCTCTGGTGCCGGGCTACATTTCACTGATTTCCGGAGCCGGTATCGATGATTTGAAACAGGGAGAAGGCAAGCTGATGCGGTCGATCATGCTGAATTCCGTTCTGTTCGTGCTCGGGTTTAGCGTGGTTTTCCTTGTCCTCGGAGCGGTTGCGAGCACCCTGGGGCAATTGGTAAGACAGCACATTGGCTTGCTCAGCCGAATCGCGGGGGCAGTAATCATCGTTCTCGGCTTCCATCAGACGGGATTGCTGCCCATTCGAATGCTCTACGCCGACAACCGGTTCCATAAGACTCCTGCTGCAGCGGGGGGCGCACGAGCTTTTCTCATGGGCTCCGCTTTTGCTTTTGGTTGGACGCCCTGTGTAGGTCCAATTCTGGCCGTAATTCTTACGTTTGCGGCCGCGCAATCCACGTTGTCAAAAGGCGTTTCTTTGCTGGCGGTTTATGCCCTGGGCCTGGCCCTCCCCTTCTTCTTAACTGCCCTCAGCATCGACGGTTTTCTGGCGTTTTATAAGCGTTTCCAGCGGCATTTGCATACCCTGGAAGTTACAGCTGGAGTCGTAATGATCGGTATAGGTGGGCTCATCTTTACCGGGCGCTTCGTCATGTTGAATGACTGGATGAACCGGATCTCCTTTTTCCGGTCGATGGCGGAGCGATTCTTATGAAGCGGTTGGTTGCTCCTATTCTTGCCTTTGTTGCTGTCGCGACGCTCATCTGGCTTCTAGCAAACGCCCGCAACGCCGGCTCGAACCCTGTAGCTCACGCCAACCTGCCAAATACCGGCTTTCAGGTTGGGAACTATGCCCCGGGGTTTGACCTTCGCTCGCTTGATGGCCGCCAGATTAAGCTCTCTGACCTGCGGGGTAAACCTGTGCTATTGAATTTTTGGGCGACCTGGTGTGCTCCTTGCCGCATCGAGATGCCCTGGCTTGTGGGTCTGGATCAGCGCTACCGGGCACAGGGGCTGCGAGTTGTCGGCGTATCGCTCGATAGCTCCGGGGCGGCAACGGACGTGGCAAAGTTCGCCCAGGAACGAGGCGTGCAGTATTCGATCCTGTTAGGAGACTCTGCGGTAGCCGATGCTTACGGTGGCGTTCGATTTATGCCCCAAAGCTTCTTCATCAATTCCAATGGGAAGATCGAAAAGAGTGTCGTTGGTTTGACCGATAAAGGCGATCTCGAGGCCGGTGTTAAAGAACTGATTTCATCAGCGCCTCGGGACTGAACTCGCACAGCCACCGATGCCGTCGCCTGTAGAATCGCACTATGTCCCATCTCATGATTTCCGACGTGGCGCGGCAGGTTGGCTTGAATTCCTCCGCCATTCGTTATTACGAACAACTGGGAATATTGCCGCCCGCGGTCCGAATCAGCGGCCAGCGCCGTTATGACAGGTCTGTGCTGTATCGCTTGGCGGTCGTGCAGCGTGCACGGCAGGCCGGGTTCACGCTGGATGAAATTCGAACCCTGTTCTTCGGTTTTCGAGATGGAACTCGGGCCGAATCGCGCTGGCGGAAGCTGGCCGATCGCAAGCTGACGGAATTGGACGCCATTGCCGCTCAGATCAAAAGCATGCAAGATCTGCTCAACCGGATGAAAGCAAAATGCCACTGCAAGACCCTCGACATTTGTGGAAAGGCCATTTTTGAGAGCGGCGTGCCTAAAGTCGACAGATCGCTTTTGCCAGGAGTGAGTAATCGCAGGCGAACAGAACCAATGTAAGCGCTGTAGTATGAGCCCCAGGCAGTTGGCAATCCTCACCAAGCGCGAAATTTCCCCATATCAAAACAAATCAACCACAGAGGATACGAAGGTTCACGAAGGATTTTGCTCCTTTGTGCTCCTTCGTGCCCTCGGTGGTGAAGGTTTTCTTCCTTGTCCGACCGGCAGCGCTGCCACGCATCGTCACCTAGAAAGCAATTCCGCAGAATATCCCTTAAAGTAAGTGGTCTAGTTGCCAAGCCAGCTTCTGGATTGGAAAATAGACCATTACCAAGGAGCCATGTGCGTCAACCCCGCGGAGTCTTGCTGCCGCCGATCACGAAGGCACGGCCACGCCGGGGCGACATTTATCACGCGCTGCGGACTGCCATTTTGAACGGCGTGCTGGCTGCGGGAGAGAAGCTGCCCTCCACGAGGCACGCAGCAGGCGATTATGGCGTCTCGCGCGGCACTGTGGAGGAAGTATTTGCCCAGCTTACCGACGAGGGCTTTCTGCAGCGTGCCGTGGGGCGGGGCACGTTCGTCGCTGCTGCAGCGACGCGACTGAACACGTCGCGAAGGCACAACGGCGGCCGGCCGGTACTTCATCTGGCCCGGCGCGGCAAGGGGATTGCAGCCAATGCGGCTTGTCGTGAGCCTGCCGTCCTTCGTGCCTTCAACGCCGGGATAGCTGACACCAGCGAATTTCCCTGGGCAAAGTGGCAGAGACTGGTTGCGCGGGCGGGACGGGAACTAGGACACAGCGCTATGGTGTTCGCCGATCCCCGCGGACTGCCAAAGCTCAGGTCAGCGATCTCTCGCTACCTCGCGCAATTTCGCGGCATCGGGTGCGATGCCCGGCAGGTAGTCATCTTCAACAGCGCGCAACAGGCCCTCAATGCCCTGTCCATTCTTCTGCTCAACCGGGGAGACGAGGTCTGCATCGAGGACCCCTGCTATTTGGGAGCGCGAGCCGCCTTCTCGCTGGCGGGAGCGAACTTGGTACCAGTACCGGTGGACGATGAAGGGATTCGCGTCGATACCGGGACTCGGCGATGCGCTACCGCTCGCCTGGCGTACGTGACCCCGTCCCACCAATATCCCACTGGGGCAGTATTGAGCCTGGAACGGCGGATTGAACTACTGGAGTGGGCAGCGCGTAGTAATTCCTGGATTCTGGAAGACGATTACGACGGTGAGTTTCGCTACGAAGGCCAGCCGCTTACGTCACTGTACTCCCTCGACTCTCGCCAGCGCGTCGTCTATCTGGGAACGCTGAACAAGTCAATGTTTGTATCGCTGCGATTGGCTTATGCGGTTGTACCTGAGGCGCTGGTAGAACCGCTGGCGAATATTCGCACGCAACTGGACGGATTCACGCAGCCGGTGCAGCAGATGGCCATGAGCCTATTCATGGATGAAGGCCATTTTCCCTCACATTTGCGGCGCATGCGCTCTGTTTACGGCGCGAAGCGTGTGCTGCTAACCGAGGGACTTGCACCGCTGCTTGCAAAAGGTTGGACCGCGCCTCGTGACGCGGCCGGTATGCAGGTGATGCTCAGGCACAGGCGAGGCGACTACGTCCGGACAGTCGCGGCACAGGGCGGACTCGAAATCGCTCTACTCAGTTCTTACCGCGCTACTCGCCAGCGCGATGACGGCCTGTTTCTCCGGTTTGGGGCGCTTTCTGCGGACAGCATCAAAGCTGGAATTCACGCACTGCTCACGGCGGAAGCGAAAAGCGATGCTCAATGCTGATCTTTATAACTCGATGTGAACATCACACAGCGCGGTTGAGAAGCGCTTCGCCGTGGCGGAGCCGCTCGACATTGGCGGCAACCGCGTCCGCGATTTCTTCGTATGATCGGTCAGTCACACCTGCTACGTGAGGTGTGGCGATTACGTTTGGCAGGGATAACAGGGGATCCTCCACCGGCATGGGTTCTTCCCAAAAGACATCCAAACCTGCTCCGGCCAGGCGTCCGTTACAAAGAGCGCTGTACAACGCATGATAGTCGATGAGAGCCCCACGCGCAGTATTCACGAGATAAGCGCCCCGACGCATTTCAGCCAAGACACCGGTATCCACTAGGCCGCGCGTCTCGTTATTCAGCCTGATGCACAGCACCAGCACGTCAGTGTGACTGAGGCACTTCCCACGTTCATTCGGCGAATAACAGGCATCAAGCCCAAATTCTGCGACTTTTTTCGCGCGCGGGTCACGCGTGATTCCGAGTAGTTTTACGTCGAGAGCGCGCAGGCGGCGCGCCAGTGAGAGCGCCGTTTGCCCCAGGCCCCAGAAGCAGAGTGCACGTCCAGCAAGCATGCGGCCGAGGGGTGCTCCAAGGGTGCCGGCGCGCGCGTTGCACTGCGCGAGCGGCAACTGGCGGAACAAAGCCAAGATCAACAATAGCGCGTGCTCGGCAACCGATTCCGCGTTGCTGCCAGAGGTCGAGACACTGGTAACAGGGATTCCTCGATTTCGGGCGGTTTCAAGATCAATACCCTCCAGGCCTGAACCCCACTGCTGAATCAGGCGTGGGCGCATGCTACTCATTACGCCTGCATCGATGCGAAACATCATTGGTATCAAGACATCGACGTCTTTGGCCGCTGAGAGGCTGTTGCGGTCGAGCCATACGCACAATTCGTCGTTGGGGAGACGTTCGTGTAACAGGGCTCGGGCTGCCGGAAATGTGTCACCGCAGAAAAGAACTCGCATGTTGAGTGTAGAAAACCAGGTGATCGCCCCAGCTACCGGGTTCCCACCTGACCTTTCACCGATTCAATCAGCTTTTTCGAGTCGTAGCCCACGCCATCTTTGAACACGAGCTCGATATTCTCTATGTCATGGATGTTTGCCGAGGGATCGCCCTTTACGAGCACTACGTCGGCCTGCTTGCCCGCGGCCAGGGACCCGATGTGATCAGACTGCTTAAGAAATTGTGCTCCGTTCAAGGTGGCGATCTTGATTGCCTCCAGCGGAGTGAAACCAGCCTCGACCAGCAGTTCTACTTCGCGCTGATCGGCAAATCCCGCGATGACGTCCAGGAAAACTGCATCTGACCCGGCCATGAGCAGGCCACCTGCACGGGCGAAAGCTATTTCGAATTCCATTTCTTTGCGATACATCTCCGCAAAGTTGCGAATTTCGTCGCGCTTGCTGTCATCCATTGCAGCGCGGGACTTGCGCAGGCGAAATTCCTGAGAGCGCTTCCGTGTGCGCCCATCGAGTGAATCCAAGGCTGATTCTGGGCTTTGTGGCGCGGAGACAACGCTTGTTTCAATGATAGCCAGCGTCGATGTGATCGCGACATGGTGCTCGACGAGGGCTGCGATCAGCCGCCGAACTTCTTCGCTAGCTACTTCGAGTTTCACCTCGGCAGGGAAGTCATGCGGTGGGCAAACGTCGGGCTGCTTTGCCGGATCAAACTCGGTGTCCACAAATAAACCGTGCTCCAGGCTATCGATGCCCATGTCAGCAGCTTCGCGAAACCCGATGGAACAGAGATGACCAGCGACTGTGAGGCTGCGTTTGTGTGCGGCATCGATGGCGGCCTTCAGTTCTGCGCGGGTGATGTACTCATAAGCTTTAAACGACGTGATGCCCTCGTCTGCCCAATAGTTCACGGTGCGCTCGGCATCGTCGGGTCCCGTCAGCTTATGAATCTGGATCTGCCCAAAGCGGGCGTCAACCAGATACGGCCCAGTGACATTTATCTTCGGTCCGACCATCTTTCCGTCGTCGATCGCCCGCTTGATTTCCAGATCCGTATAAGGCTCATAGGAGCCGGCAGTACGGATGGTAGTGACTCCATTTGCCAGGAATAGGCGAGGGAAGCTGAAGGCCATGTCGTGCGCGACGTAGTTGCCGTTCACTTCCGTGGTCACGTAGAACAGGTGGTCGTGCATGCCGACCAGTCCAGGCAGCGCAGAGTATCCATGAAAGTCGAACCGCTGGGCATCTGAGGGGACCTCGATTGACGCGGCGTTTCCAATTGCTTGTATTTTGTCCGCTGAGATGACAATGGTCTGGTCCGTTTTTGCCGGAGCTCCGGTTCCATCGATGACTATCACGTGCTCAAGAGCGATCGCTGATGAGTGGACGCGAATGAAGTCATCCGTGGCAGGAGCTTGCACCTGAGCCGCGCATATTCCCGCAGTCAGCGACACGATGATTACTTGCCATATGCGTGAAATGAGCAAAGCGTCTACCTCTGAACCGCAGGCCGTGCCGCGTCTTGTGAACTTTTGTTTTTTGTTGATTGAGACGCGGCAAGAAACTGCGCAATCCCATCGAAGCAGCGCCGCCAGCCTTTGTCGTGCGCATCTCGAGCCGCCTTGGTGGGGAAATCGGAGTGCGTAAGGACGACCCTGGTCGCGCGGCCCTGCCCGAAGAACTCGACGCAGACCAGGGTCTTTTCGGGGAGCTCTACTCCTTCGATGGGCAGACTTTCCCACTCCCACGTAAAAGCCAGCTTCTTGGGAGACTCGACTTCGCGGTAAGTTCCACGAAATTCAAACACGTCGCCAGGGTTGTCATTGCTGATGACCGTCCAGTGGAAGCGTCCACCTGGTTTCGCGTCGATTGCGGGCGAACTCTTCCAATGCACGGGAGCTGCGTGTGCGAACCAGCTCTTGACCGCGTTGGGATCGATCCACGCCTGGAAGACCTTTTCCGGAGGAGCATCGAACGTGCGCTCGATGCGAAGGGAGGAGATAGCCGCTTTTTCGCCCTGGCGCTGGATGGCTGCCAGTGCCGGGTTTTGCTGCAGTTTTTGCACGCGAAGCGAGTAGAGGTTGTTCTCCTGTATCAGCTTCACATTTTCGAGGAGAAGCTCCAGGTCGTCAGAAACGGCCAGGAGTTTCCCCGAGAGCACGTCAAAACCGCCGCAAGCGAGCTTCACAACCAGATTCGCCGGCTGCTCAGCAGGCACGTTCAGGCCTTCGTCAAAGATCCGCCGAAACCAGGGAATCCATTTTTGTCCTTCGGGCGATTGCAGCGAATATTCTGACATTGCCGTGCGAACTGTTCCGGGTGCAACCGCAAATAAGCTGACGCCTTCGGCTGCCACTTCAGGCGCTAAGGTCTCGGTGAAGCGAAGGAGAGCCGTCTTGCTGGTTACGTACGCGGACAAGTAGGGTAAGGGCACCGCGCTGGTGATGATGTTGATGATTCTTCCGCGATGCCGCGATGCCATTCCCGCCAGAACGGAGTGGGTGCAGAGAACGGGTCCACGGAGGTTGATTTCCATGGTCCGCCACCACTCCTCGATGTCTGCTTCATGGAAAGGACCAAGGGGCCGAACGGTGGCGGCATTGTTGACCAGAATATCGGTGGGGCCTAGAGCGCTTTCGATCTTTTCAAGTGATGATCGAATAGCAATAGCATCGGTCACATCCGCCGGAAATGCTCGCACCCGTCCACCAGCTTTTTCGATCAGACCAACCGTTTCCGCCAGCTCTGACGCGGATCGTGCCAATACCGCGACGGTCGCTCCAGTTGAGGCCAGCGCCAGAGCGATAGACCGGCCGATACCACGTCCGCCGCCGGTGACAATTGCCACCTGGCCTGCCAGACTCGCATCACCTGCATTCGTAGACAGTGGTGAACCCATATCCGCTGAGGCTAGCCTTGCCGCTCTGTAGACTTGCGACAGATTTCCGACGATTCATGCCAAACTATCCTTTCCGCTTGCGGAACAAGGCACTCTCGGGCATATTCCGTCTCAACTATGTCGAAAAGTAGCGCGCTGCCGACCCGCAGGGCATCGCATCAGCGGAGGCGGATCGTTGTTGTTGTCGTGCCCCCGATCGAGGAACTTGATCTCGTTGGGCCCTTGCAGGTCTTCAGTTCCGTAAACCGGTTGGCTGGACAGCCCATCTACTCCGTCGAAATCGTGAGTAACGCAAAGGTGCTTAAGGTTTCGGGCGAAGGCGGACTGCTCACCTTTCTGGCACAAGATCATTTCCGCAACGTCAAAGGAACGTGCGATTCAGTTCTGCTGGTATGCGGCGTCGGGACGCGAACTGCGCGCGATCCAGCGCTGTTTGCATGGCTAAGAAAAACCGCGCCCGCGGTGCGGCGTTTGGGCGCGGTTTGTGTGGGAGCGTTTCTGTTTGCAGAGGCAGGTCTACTGGATGGCCGGAGAGCGACTGCCCACTGGAAATTTGGCACGGAGTTGGCAAAACGTTATCCGCGAGTGCAAGTCGAATCAGACCGTCTGTGGGTAAAGGATGGGAACATCTACACCTCGGCCGGGATTTCGGCGGGTATTGATCTGGCCTTGGCATGGGTGGAAGAGGATTGTGGAAACGCCTTGGCGCACGAGGCTGCTCGCGAACTTGTGCTTTTCTTGCGCCGGCCCGGGGGGCAGCAGCAATTGAGTACTTCGCTGGCATCGCAGGCTTCCGAGATGAAGTCCCTGCAGGACCTCCAGGTCTGGATTGTGGAGAATCTCCGCAGCAAACTTTCGGTGCAGGACTTGGCGGAACGGGTGGCGATGAGCGTGCGGAACTTTGAGCGTGTTTTCACGCGCGAACTGGGGATAACGCCATCCCAGTATGTTTTGCAGGCACGAGTGGAGGCGGCGCGCCGGCAACTGGAAAGAACTGATGCCGGGCTCAAACAAATCGCCGGTGCGTGTGGATTTGGGAGTGTTGACGTGATGAGCCGGTCGTTCCTCAGGCTCATCGGAATCACGCCGCGAGCGTATCGGGTGCAGTTTTCGAGTTCGGCGTAACGGTGACGCCGCCGGCTCGAAACACTGATTCCGCAGCCACCGTGCATTACAATTCCACAGCATGTTTGGATTGGCAATGGTGGCAGGCGCTGCCGGCGCATTGGTTTCGGCAGGCTACCAGTCGATGGCGCCAACCGGCCAGTGGTACGGTCGAACTTTCACTGGATTACGTCCTGGGTCGAAGAAGTTGGCGCTCACGTTTGATGATGGGCCCAACGGGGAATACACGCTGAAAATTCTGGAGGTACTGGCCAAGCACAATGCTCTCGCCACCTTTTTCATGATTGGCGCTTTCGTGCGCAAACAGCCGGAAATTGCGCTCGCGGTGGCGAAGGCTGGTCACGTGCTCGGGAATCACAGTTACACGCATCCCAATCTGATTTTCACTTCGCGCGCTAAAACAAAATCAGAATTGGAGATTTGTGATCAAGCGCTCCGCGAAGTGGTCGGCGAGCATTCGCGGTTGTTCCGCCCTCCTTTTGGAGGCCGTCGCCCGGCGTCGTTGCAGATTGCCCACCAGCTCGGACTTACTCCGGTCATGTGGAATGTCACGGGATGGGACTGGAAGGCATCCTCGGCGGAATACATTGAGACTAAGATCGTCCGGCAGATTCGTGGAGGCAATGTCATCCTGCTCCACGATGGAGGACATGAACGCCTCGGAATAGACCGTTCACTTACGGTGACGGCCACCGACAGAATCATCTCCCGTTACAAAGCCGATGGTTATCAATTCGTAACCGTTCTCGATCTGATGGCGAAAGCTGAGTCAACTGCTTAGCTTCCGCCAGTATTTTTCTTAATGCTTCGAAGCGGTCAGCTGTCGACGTGCCAACTTCGGCAGAGCAGGCCTGACGGTCCGCGCAGCAAACTCCTTCGTGCGGTCTGCCAGGCGGATATTCTCAAACCCTTTCCTCTTGGCCATGATCCGGTAATCAAAACCGATGTTAGAGGCTCCGCCACCTAGCTCATGCACTTCGAAGCCCGCTGGCCCTTTGTTCGTTACGTAAAGGCCTTTGCAGTCCCCGTTGGGAGTGAGGAAGACGTGATATTCCATCATCGTATTGATCGTCTCTGCGAAGATGGGCTCTAAGTGCACGATGGCCGCACCGTTCGTCAACTTGCCGGAGCCGGCATCCTCGAACCAGTTTTCCGGGCCTTCAATGGCGTAAAGAGCGACTTTGCGGGTGCCATTGGCGACCGGAACGACCGCCGATTTGGATCCTGTGCAGAGCAGATTTCCGCTTCCATCGATCGTGCATCCAACCGCACCGTTTGTCTCAGTCGTCAACGGGATCGACGACGAGCTGCTGACGGAGAAAACTCCCGCGAGAGAGCCGCCTGTGGAGACTAACAGGCCAGTGTCATTACTGGAAGAGACAGTCAGACCCATGCCAGTGGTTCCGGTGTTGCTGACTTGAAGGGTCGGAACGCCGTTATTAGCCCCGGCCAGCTGGGCGGAAGGCCCTACTATCTGTCCGTTTGTGCTTACACCAGTCTGCGACCCGATTAAGCCGTTGACGCTCAGGTCACCGATAATGTTCTGTTGGCCGACAAAGAAATTCGAGACTTTCAGCTGGGGTACGACTGTCGTGTCGATGCTGATCGTGCCGGTCTTTGTAATGGTTCCGCCGGTCAGTCCTAATCCTGTCGCGACACTGCTCACTGTGCCAGTTCCAGGGAAAGTCTGCCCGGTTGCGAAGCCGATAATCCCCTTGCTACTGATCCGTAGGCCGGTCTCAGCTGGCGTATTAGTGCCCTGGCCAAACAGCAAGTTCAAGGTTGCGGAGGCAGTTGCAGAGTTATTCCCGATGGGCTCAGCTCTGAGCTGGAACGTCTGAGGCACGGCCTTCGCGCTTCCGCTGTTGAAGGCGGATGCGACGAAATTGTGGGGCTGAGAATTTTTCCCCGCGCTTGAGGTAGCGGCGGCCGTCGCCGCTGATTGCAGCGTACCTCGTACGGTCGTGGCACCATTGACGTCCAGCGCGGCAGCCGGAGCATTCGTGTTGATGCCGATTTTCGCAGTGGGTGACACCCCTGATTGGAACACGGCTGAATTGCCTACGTTTGTCGAGCTGGTGAATTGAGACAGAAATCCGGTCGTGCCTGACCCAGTAACCGTGGTTGCCAGTTGTGGGACAGTCGTGTTGTCGCTCGCGTTGCTGGCAGAATTGCCTGGCGCGGCAGCCAACACAAAGGCAGAGGGTGGTAAACCGCCAACCGTATCGGCATCGCCTGCTTTGAGTGCGTACGGTACGGCCACCAGCAACGCGCGTCTCTGTTCCGGCTGCCCTTGTGCTTGAACCGCCAGCCAGCGAGCTTCGCCTGATGCAAATACGTTCGCGGGAAGGCCGGTGCCGGTAGTTGAACCCAGCATCACCGAGTAATGGCCGCCATTGCCGGCGCTGACGTTCTGGGTCTCGATCCACAGCGGCGCGCCACCGTGCTCATCGCGATAAAGAAGAAAAGTCACGCCAACCACCCCACTCATTTGCTTGCCCGTAGCATCGGAGAGCACGCCGCTGAATCTCACGAGCCGGGGCACGGTGCCGGCAGCGGCTGCGGCATTTGCCGATGTTCCTCCGTTTTGTTGCGCAATTGCCGGGGTTACTGGACTGCAGAGTACAGCCACGAGGCTGAGTACAGCCAAGCTCACGCGCGTCATAAGGGTCTCTCCTCTGGGAGCTGCGAAGCGGTTCAGCTTGTGATTTTGCTTGGACTCCACCCGGGCTTGCGGCTCAACCCCGGAGCCAATGTGGTCGAGAGCAGGGGATCTCGAAAAAGTCCATAACTAGTGGCTGGCATCTTACAGGGAAAGCAATCGACCGTCCAGCATTAATTCCTCCAAAAGCCTTGGTGGGCGCGGGTTTTGGCCATCCCGAATGCAATCTCGAGATTCCTGACCGCTACTGATTGCGCTAGGCAGCGCCATTGCGAAGGCTTGTTTGGCGGCGGCGATGGTCTGCCTCACGTCAGCTTCGGTATGCGCCGTACTGAGGAACGCCGCCTCGAATTGCGATGGCGGCAGGTAGACGCCATTGTCCAGCATTATGCGGAAAAACCGGCCAAAGGCTTCAGTATCGGATTTCGCGGCGGAATTCCAATCTGTAACTGGCCCCGGGGTAAAGAACCAGGTAAACATTGAGCCCACGCGGTTGTAGGTCATCGCGACACCAACGGATTTGGCGATGCTCGCAACTCCTTCGGCAAGCACGCCGGCGAGCCTGTCCAGTTGAACGTAAATCTCCTTGTGATCACGTAAGTAGCGCAGAGTTGCACAACCGGCGGCCATTGCCAGCGGGTTGCCGGAAAGTGTTCCCGCTTGGTACATCGGGCCGAGAGGCGCAACCATATTCATGATTTCATTCGGACCGGCGTAGGCGCCAACGGGCAAGCCTCCGCCGATGATCTTCCCCATCGTGGTCAGGTCAGGAGAGATGGCATAAAGCTCCTGGGCGCCGCCGAAGGCGAGCCGAAACCCAGTCATGACCTCGTCAAAGATAAGCAGCGTCCCATGATGCGTGGTCATGGTGCGAAGAGCCTCGAGATATCCTCGGGCAGGGGGCACACATCCCATGTTGCCCACCACAGGCTCGACAATCACGCAGGCGATTTGCTTTTTCAATTTGGTGAACGCCTGCTCGAGCGCGTCGACATCATTGAAGGGCAGAGCGAGGGTGAATTGAGTGAATTCCTCGGGAACTCCTGCGGAGCCGGGGATGCCCAAGGTCGCGACGCCCGAGCCCGCTTTGACCAGGAGCGCGTCGGCGTGCCCGTGATAGCAACCCTCAAATTTCACGATGTACTTGCGTTTGGTGTACGCGCGCGCCAGCCGGATTGCAGACATCGTGGCTTCCGTCCCAGAACTGACGAACCGCACCTTTTGCATGTGGGGAAAGGCCGAGAGCACCAACTCAGCCAAATCGGCTTCGGCAGGTGTTGAAGCGCCGAAACTGGTGCCATTGCGCGCCGCTGAAGTGACCGCATCAACTACGGGGGCCGCAGCATGACCCAAAATTTGCGGGCCCCACGAGCCTATGTAGTCGATGTACTGGTTTCCGTCGGCGTCCCAAAGATGAGCGCCCTGCCCGCGTACGATGAAGGGCGGGTCGCCCCCGACTGCGCGAAAAGCGCGCACGGGCGAGTTGACACCGCCCGGAATCATCTTCTCGGCGCGAGCCTGCAGCTTGCGGCTCTGATCGACTTTGCGAACCATGACCGGCCCCCCTGATTTTCTGAAACTATAACAGGCAGATCGGCGCCGCAGGAGATGTCATCACAGCTCGTTGTGATCTGGGACACATGGCCCGGGCATTACGGCGGATTCGAGCTCACGCGGCAATGTCCGGTGCCCGCATAGGATAATGACAAAGTGCTGCGACATCTCTCGACAAACCGCCTGATCGCCATGCTGCTGTTCCTCGTGCTGGTCGCGACTGCAGTTGCCGCTCAGAGTGCGGAGCCGCACGGCAATGATTCCGATGCCGAGACCGAAACACCTTCCGAAAATTCGCCGTCTTTGCTTCCGCATACCGACAGCGAGCGTTTCTGGATTTCGGCTCAGGACAATATCATTTTTCAATACCACCCGTCGTTTGCGGCGAAGTACAGCGGGCCGAACAGCCTGCATGCCCACGCCGAAAATGCGACTTCGAATATCGGCACTCTTTATCTCGGATTTGCGCCGCACAAGTACAGCGAGCTTTACTTCGACATTGAAAGCGCGAGTGGCGGCGGCATCAGCGACGCCTTAGGGCTGGCAGGCTTCACCAATCTGGACGTAGTGCGCAATCCGCAACTTGGTGTCTCCCCCTATATCGCGCGAGGAATCTTTCGCCAGATTGTTCCCTTGAGCCAAGACACGGTGGAGAGCGATCGCGGTCCGCTTTCGCTGGATTCGCGCCTTCCGGCACGACGCCTGGAGTTTCGTCTTGGTAAATTCGGCATGGCGGATTTCTTTGATCTGAATGCCATCGGCAGCGACAGCCACCTGCAGTTTCTCAACTGGACGGACGACAATAATGGGGCCTACGACTATGCCGCTGACACCCGCGGCTATACCGTAGGAGCGCTGGCGGAATATCACGACCGAACTTGGGCCTTCCGCTTTGCTGAAGCGCTCATGCCGACTATCGCCAACGGAATTCAGTATCAATGGAATCTGAGCCGCGCCCACTCCGAGAACTATGAATTCGAATTTCATCCAACCATCTTTCATCAAGCTGGCACGGCAGTCCGCCTGCTCGGATATGAGAACCACGCCAACATGGGGCTTTACCAGAATGCAATCAATAATTTCCTTGCCGGCAAGACCACACGGCCTGACATCACGGCGCATTCCTTGCAGAGTACGGTCAAATACGGATTCGGCGTGAACCTGGAGCAGGATTTCACGCACACTCTGCGGGGCTTTGCACGTTGGGGCTGGAATGAAGGCCAGCATGAGTCGTTCGTCTATACGGAAGTGGATCAGACGGTCTCGCTGGGCGGCGATCTTGCCGGTGAGCGCTGGCGGCGAAAGCTGGACAAAGTCGGGGCAGCGTTTGTGTCTAACGGCATTTCGGCCGTGCACCAGAAATATCTTGCGCTAGGCGGAACAGGATTCCTCCTCGGGGACGGAAACCTGACCTATGGACGAGAAGTGATATTCGAAACCTACTACAACGCCCATATCTGGCGCGGTATTTATGCGGGCGCCGATCTGCAGCACATCAATAATCCTGGCTATAACCGCGATCGCGGGCCGGTGTTGGTTCCGGGCTTGCGACTCCATCTGGAACTGTAGACAGAACAGAAAATTTTAAGCCTGAAGCAATGCGCTCGTGACGAAGCGGTTAGCCAGGAATTCTTTGCCTTTCGCCGTGATCACGACCCTCTCGCCACGCCAGGCAATCAGGTCCTCGTGAGCGAGGAACTCCAGCCACTGGACAAACTCGCAGCCATCGTAGATTTCTGGAAAACAGGACGCAGCTTGCCGAAATACCGGGCGCAAGCGTAGCGCATGGATGCCCGACCGGGTCGAACCAGCCAATTGCAACGCTTGGATGGGCGCCTCCCACAACGGCGCGTAGATAGGGTCAAAGGCCTGGGTTATGGATAACAACGTCAGGCGGCTGTGATTCCAGATGTTGCGGCTGCGGGCGATCTCGCGCGCCTCCAGAGTATGGGCGACCAAGAGGCAGGCCAAGACCGAGACGAATACCAGGAACGAGCCGATGGCGAGGACAAGAACCAACATGGCCAATCCCTGTTCTATTTTCGCGCGATTCTTGGCGAGCGGCGACAAAAAATCAGAGAAGTTTCCACAGGTCCGAGTAGCCGGTTTTGGAAAACGAATTCTCGTCAAGAACTATGTCTCTACTTGCCGTTGTGAGCTGGATCACATGGTGATGTGACCAGAAATGCTGCCGGTAGGACTAGCGGCCATTAACTTAGGAGCGTGGGGCTGCGATGCAAGTGATGGGTGCCCTGAGTAAAGCCGCGTTCCTCTGTTTTGCGGCGACGCGAGTCTGAGGATGTAAGGAGCAGATCACCCAATGCCGAATCAATCAGGAGATCCGGGCGTAAACGCTTCAGGATGGCGACCCATACACGCCTACCTGCTGGGAGCAGTCTGCCTCTTGCTCGGCGTTTTGGCTGGTTATCTCGTGCGCGGCTCGGCCTCCCCATCCGCCAACGCAGCCGGGGTAAACGCGCCATTATCGCTGCAGGCTGGTCCTGATCAAGCCGGCGGAACGCAGCACATGCCCACACTCGAGCAGATGAAACACATGGCCGATAAGAAGGCAGAGCCGCTGTTGGCCAAGCTCAAAACGGACCCAAACAATGCCGCACTGCTCATTCAAATCGCCCAGGTTTATCGCTCGACGCACCAATTTAAAGAAGCGGCGCAATATTACTCGAAGTCGCTCGACATCGAGCCACGGAACATAGCCATTCGCACCGAGATGGCATCCTGCCTTTACTATGCAGGCGATATCGATGGAGCGCTCAGTGCCCTGCGCCAGGCCGTTCAGGACGATCCCAAGGACGCAAACTCGCTATTTAACTTAGGTGTAATCGAGTGGAGAGAGAAGAAGGACGCGCAGGGAGCGCTAGCAGCGTGGCGTCAGCTGCTGAAAGCGAACCCGAATCTGGATAACGGAAAGAAAACGGAAGTTACCAAGCTGATCGCCGACGTCAGTCAACAAGCTGGCAAATAGGGAAGAAGGAGTATTGGCAATGTCTGAAACCAGGAACACGACGAATTGGAGCAGCAGTCAGGCGTACACGCTGGCGGTTGTCTGCCTTCTGCTGGGGACAGCCGGTGGTTGGCTGATCCGCGGATCGCAATCGCCAGCAGCAGCGGTAGAAACCGCCAGCGCAGCTGTACCCACCACAGGGGCAACAGGCCTGGGCGCCCAACCCGGTCCGGAGCAGATGAAGAGGATGGCGGACACGCAGGCCGCTCCGCTGATCGCGAAGCTCAAAGCGGACCCCGACAATGCCGGGCTGCTGGCGAGCGTAGGCAACGTTTATTACGACACCCAGCAATATCCCACCGCGATCGATTACTATCAGCGCTCGCTCAACGCGCAGCCGGCCAATGCCGGCGTGCGCACCGATATGGCGACCGCCTATTGGTATCTCGGCAACGCGGATGACGCGATCCGTGAATTCAACAAGGCCCTTACCTATGAGCCGAATAAGCCAAACACCTTGTTCAATCTCGGCGTCGTCCAGTGGCAGGGCAAAATGGATATCAACAGCGCCGTTGCGACCTGGAAGAAATTGCTGGATACCAACCCGAATTACGACAACAAAGAAAAAGTCCTGCAATTGATTGCGCAAGCCCAAAAGCACGTGGGAGTCAAACCGGGGACGTCCGCGAAACCGCTTCCCAATTGATTCACAGCTCATGCTTGTTGATTCCGGGGACGCGCCCGCGTCCCCGACGTTTTGTAGGATTACGGAAGTAAGGCGGGCGTCCACAAAGGCCAGATCGAGTCTCCCGAAGTTGACGATCAACCGGGCATGAAGGTTTCGTGTCTCGTAATCGCCATAGCGATGGGTGTGTTGTGTCACTGGCACGTGATGGCGCAGACGATAGGTGTGTATCAGCGGGGAACCGTGGTCAGAATGCGCATGTCGGAGTGCCTGCCCGACCATGGCATTGTTTCTGCTCTGGCGGGTCACTCCCAGCGGCAAGGCCCAGAAGCCTGCCCGGAGTACACACTGCTCGGCGAAAAAGCGGTTTACATCATGGTCGGCAAATCCTCCAACGACGTGCTGCCCTTGGCGGAACTGCTTAACTTTCGTTTGCGGAAGAATGAAATTGCCGTGCGGGCCGATGATGCCACGCGTGAGACCCGATTTCTCGTGCGTGAGATGTTGCTCCGCGAGGACTGGGAACGCCAGATTGAACGCTTAGATGCCATGCGCGGGATGAGATCCTTCAGTGTTCCGATGGTGAGACCGCAGTAAATCAACTCGGATTGCTTGCGGACAAGAACGTCCGCGCACATCAGCCTTTGGCTTTTGCCCGCTCGCTCTGCCTTAGCATACGGCGCTTACTTCCAGAAATTCATCGGCAGAGAAATGACAGTATCTTGACACTAAGTTGACAATCGGCGACTCGCCAGAGTTGTAGGATTCATGCTCGTTCCGGTGAAACGGCCAGGGCGAATTCCTGCGGACCGGGTTCACCACAGCCCTCACTTCCCAGAAGGAGAATTCCCAAATGCTACGTCGGAACTTCACTGTGACCGTTCTGCTCGGGTGCTTCCTGGTTTTGGCTGCCAGCTCGGCTCTCGCACAATATAAACTCACTAAACTCGATTCCAATCAGGCGGGAAAAGCGTTTCGTCCTCCTGATCCTCTGTTGGTTAACGCCTGGGGACTGGCCCGCGCCGCAACCAGCCCATGGTGGGTTGCGGATAACATGTCGGGCTGGTCGACGCTTTATGATGGCGCCGGAATCAAGCAAGGGCTGAATGTCCTGATTCCTGCCGCGCCGGGCGGAAGCGTAGGTTCGCCAACCGGGCTGGTATTCAACGGTTCCCCGGATTTTATGGTGCAGGGCTGGAACGCCTTCTTTCTCTTTGACACTCTAGATGGCACGATCAGCGCCTGGGTGCCGCAGGTGGATTTCACTCACGCGCTGCTGGTCGTTGACAATTCCAAATCGGGCGCTGTTTACACGGCATTGGCTATCACCAGCCATGCGTCGGGAAACGTTTTGTTTGCCGCGGACACGGCGAACAACCGCGTAGATATGTTCGACGGCACCTTCAAACATGTGGGTTCGTTTACCGACTCCACCGTGCCGGCAGGGTTCACCGTGTTCGGTATTCGTGACTTAAATGGCTTGGTTTATGTCTCGTTTGCGAATGCCGCGGGCGGACCGGGTGGATTCATTGACATCTTCAGCGAAAAAGGTGACTTCCTGAAGCGGCTCACACAGAATGGGCTCCTCAACCAACCCTGGGGCTTCGCCGCCGCTCCCAGCGGCTTCGGTCCGCTGAGCAACACGCTACTGATCTCGAATAACACCAATAGCGGCACGATCAATGCCTACAATGCCATCACGGGAGCGTTCGTGGGGACGCTGAAGGACACGAGCGGAACGGCCATAAAGATTAACCAGCTTTGGGCCATCGACTTCGGCGGCGGCACTCCGGCCAACGGAGCGAAGAATGAGCTTTTCTTTACCGCCGGACCCAACAACAACTTTTCCGGACTCTTTGGCTCTATCGTGTTTGCGAAGTAGTTTTGAACAAGGTCAGCGCAAGAAGCTCAGGTCTTGGCCTGAGCTTTTTGTTTTACTTAGCGGCATACCCTCAGCGGTTGAGTTGATGGGCGACGCAAACGCAATTCATCGCGCGTGCTAATCTCCTATCACGATTTATGGCGGGTTCCGGACAATTGCTCTCGACAGCATTCAGCCTGGCTGCAGTGTTCTGCTGGGGCACAAGCGATTTCACCGGCGGGTGCGCGTCCAGGCGCTCGGACGCGTTCCTGGTGACATTGCTGACGCACGCCAGCGGCTTCGGGTTAATGAGCGCGTCCGCACTGGCGCTCCATGCCGCGCGCCCTGGCCATTCCAGTCAGCTTTGGGCCATGGCGGCGGGAGCGCTTGGCGGCACGGCCCTGGCAATTTTTTACCGCGCCCTGGCTTCGGGGCATATGGGGCTGACGGCGCCGGTCGCGGCGGTACTGGCTGCGGCAATTCCGACCGGGTATGGGATGGCAATTGAAGGCGTGCCCGGGGCAGTTCCCCTGACGGGCTTTCTGCTCGCGGGAATGGGAATCTGGCTGATTTCCCGCCCGGAAGATGGTCTTGGCCGCCCCGCCGGTGTGGGCCTGGCGCTGATTGCAGGATTAGGCTTTGCCGGCTTTTTTATCTGCATCAATCGCACGGGCGACAGCTCAGCGTTGTGGTCCGCGGCTTACTCGCGCTTTGCCGCGCTCGTCGTGGTCGGCATTATCGTGCTGGCGCGCCGTGGAAAAGGTGGGCTGAGGCTGGTCGATGCTGGCCGGGCAGTGTTTGCCGGATTCCTGGATTCCACTGGTACCTATTTGTTCATTCGCGCGGATCAGACCGGCAGGCTGGATGCCGCTGTGGTCCTGAGTTCCCTATACCCTATGGTGACAGTTGTCCTCGCACGCCTTTTGTTAAAGGAACATTTCACCCGCTGGAAGGCGGTAGGAGTCCTGGCTGCGCTGGCCGCTGTGCCTTTGATTGCCGCGCAGTAGCGTTAACCATGGAAGCCTACAAATTTGCTTCCGTGAAAATACCCTCAATTCTTGGAGTCTCATCCACCGCAAGCAATCGTGGAGTGGCAGCCAGGCGGTGTCTGCGTTTAAAATCTTTCGTCTTCCGAACCGTCGAGCACAAGGAGTTTCCACGTGATTCCCCGCTACACGCGGCCCGACATGGGACGCATCTGGAGTGAAGAAAACCGTTTTCGCACCTGGCTGACGGTCGAAGTTGCGGCGACGGAAACTCTGGCCGAAGCCGGACTCGTCCCGAAAGATGCGGCGCACGCAATTCGCGAGCGCGCTGATTTCAATCTCGAGCGCATTCAGGAGATCGAGGCGGAGGTACGCCACGATGTCATCGCCTTTACCACCGCCGTGGCGGAAATCGTTGGTCCGCAGGCGCGCTGGTTCCACTACGGCTTGACCTCAAACGATGTGGTCGATACCGCTCAGGCCCTGCTCATTATGCAGGCTTCGGAAATTATCGCCGAAGATCTGCGCAAATTGTCCGATGCGCTAAAACGCCGTGCCTGGGAATTCAAAGACACGCCCATGGTCGGCCGCACGCACGGAGTTCACGCCGAGCCGATCACCTTTGGATTCAAGCTGGCCAACTGGTATTCCGAAGTTCAGCGCGACATCGCCCGCTTTGAACGCGCCGCCGAGGATATGCGAGTCGGTAAGTTCTCCGGCGCAGTTGGCACTTTCGCCCACCTTAGCCCCGAACTGGAAGAGAGGATCTGTTCCCGCCTGGGAATCGAGGCCGCTGCCGTTTCTTCCCAAGTCATTCAGCGTGACCGCCACGCCGCTTACCTGGCGACACTGGCCGTGATTGCCTGCACCCTGGACAAGATCGCCACCGAAATTCGCCATCTGCAGAAGACCGAAGTCCGCGAAGCCGAGGAGTACTTCAGCGAAAAGCAGAAAGGATCCTCGGCCATGCCGCACAAGCGCAACCCCGTCACATGCGAGCAGATAAGTGGACTGGCGCGGGTGGTTCGCTCCAATGCCCAGGCTGCCTTTGAGAATGTTGCCTTGTGGCACGAGCGCGACATCTCGCATTCCTCGGTGGAGCGCATCATCCTGCCCGATTCCACCACCCTGGTCGACTATATGCTCCACAAAACGACCAACCTCATTGAAACAATGTTCATCTACCCGGAACGCATGTTGGCGAACCTGGAAAGCACCGGCGGTCTGGTTTTCAGCGGGCAATTGCTGCTCGATCTGGTGGAGCACGGAGTCGCCCGCGAAGATGCCTACCGCATGGTGCAGCGCCACGCTATGCATGCCTGGAAGGATGGCCTGAACTTCCACGATCTAGTCATCAAAGATGACGAAATCACCCGGCGCGTGCCGCGGAGACAGATTGAGCTGGCTTTCGATCTGAACCGGCAGCTGCGCAATATCGACAAGATCTTTGACCGGGTTTTTGGCGCGAACGGTAAAAAAACCGCGCCGCCGAAATCCACACCATCTGCCGCGAAAAGACGGAAACGCTGACTCCCGACCGCCGGGCGGCAGGTTTAAGGAAACTATGTTTGCAGCCTCGCGGTTCCAAATAGTACTTCTGAGTCTGACCATCGTCTCAGTTCTCGGAGCGTCAGCAGCATCACAACAGCAACCTAAAACTGCCGGTCAATCAAGCGAGAAGAATTCCGCCAACCAGACCAGCCAGGATGCTCAGCAGAATTCCGAGACGATACCTAATCCCGCGCTCCCGCCTCTCGACGAAGCTTGGCAGGTGCTCGACGCGGGCATATCAAGTGATAAGTCTGGAGACCGGGCTCTCGCGGTACGCTCACTGGGCCTCCTGGGCGACGATGCGAAGGCTTTGAAACTGGCGGAAAAGGAGCTGGCCGATGCCAAGCCCCAAGTGCGTTCCGCCGCTGCCGAAGCCCTAGGCCAGATGGAATCGCGCCGCTCCATTCCCAAGCTCGAAAAGATGCTCGATGACACCGATCCTGATGTGGTCCTGGCCGCAGCCCACGCGCTTATCCGGCTCGATGATGAGCCCGGATACGAGGTCTACTACGAAATCCTGACCGGTGAGCGCAAGGCCGGCAAAGGCCTGGTCGCCAGCGAAACGGCAATTCTGAAGGACCCCAAGCGCATGGTCGATCTCGGATTTCACGAAGGCTTGGGTTTCGTGCCCTTCGGCAGCATCAGCTGGCAGGCATTGAAGATGATCACCAAAGATGATGTCTCGCCAGTGCGCGCCGCCGCCGCGCGGCTTCTGGCCAAGGATCCTGATCCTGGGACGACGAAAGCGCTCATCAAGGCCGCCGGTGACAAGAGCTGGCTGGTGCGTGGTGCGGCCCTGGAAGCGCTCGCCCGGCGCGGCGATCCATCTGCCATCCAAACCGCCGTGCTCTACCTCTACGACGACAAGCCCGAGGTCAAATACACCGCTGCCACTGCTGTCATCCGACTTAGCGCCGTCCAGCGTGAGGACACGAATCCAAAAGGAAAAGCACAAAAGAAGAAGAAATAGGCGATCGTTCCCGTAAAGGAAGCTGCGCGTTTCTCCGGTCCTCCCGAGCGGCGGAGCCGCGATTGGACTGCCAACCTGCGGTCTGCCTTAAGTGCTGATTTACCTTACGTATTGGTTCTTCACCACCTCCCCGCCCTTCATAACGAACTTGACGCGTTCCAGCGTGGTCACATCCTTTAACGGGTCGCCATCCACCGCAATGATGTCCGCGTACTTGCCAGGCTCGATGCTGCCGATGCGATCCGACCAGCCCAGCAGGTCAGCGTCATTCACTGTGGCAGTCTGGATAGCCTGAAGCGGGGTGAGGCCGAGCCGAACGTACACCGCAATTTCATGCGCGTTCAAACCATGGGGATAAACCGCAGCATCCGTCCCCATGCCGATCTTCACGCCTGCCGCAATTGCCTTCCTGATATTGTTCGTGCCCAGCCTGGATACCATCTCCATCTTGGCTTTGGCAAAGTCGGGCAGATGAGCGGCGGCGGCGTTCTCGCGTTGCCAGTCCACCAGGTACAGAGTTGGCACCAAATAGGTGCCGTTCTTTTTTAAAGTGGCGATCGCGGCATCATCCATCAAGTGACCATGCTCGATGGAGTCGACGCCTGCTTCTGATGCCCAGCGCACCCCCTCGGCACCGTGAGCATGCGCGGCCACTTTGCGACCGAGTCGATGCGCTTCGGCGACGATCGCCTTCATCTCTTCCAGGGTGAATTGCGAATGGTTAGGATCATCCCCTTTGGACAACACCCCGCCCGTGGCGCACACCTTGATTACATCCGCTCCGTACTTAATGATCTCTCGGACCTTGTGCTGGACGTTTTCAACGCCATCGGCCGCACCGTCGGAAGTTGCGTGATATTCGTAAGGCAGCAGATTGTTGTCGCAATGGCCGCCCGTAATCGACAGCGCCGGACCACTGGCGACGATGCGCGGCCCAGGGACATCTCCCGCGTTGATTGCGTCGCGAAGAGCGATGTCGCTATACCCGCGCGCGCCTACGTTGCGCACTGTCGTAATTCCGGCTTCGAGCGTCGTGCGGGCATTGTGGGCGCCCATCAACGCCTCGCGAGGAACTGAAATCGCCAATGTCTCGTAGCCGAACTGCGGATTGAACGTAAGGTGGGTGTGCGCGTCAATCAACCCGGGCAAAACGGTGGCATTAGGCAGGTCGACAACCGTAGCGCCGGCCGCTGGCTTGGTGGCCGATTCCGGGCCGACGCTCACGATTTTGTCACCTTCGATGACGATAGCCTGGTTCGTAAGCGTGTTGCCGCTCTTCACGTCGAGCAGACGGCCAGCGCGGACCACCACCTGCCGTGGTGCAGTAGAAGGCGCGTTCTGCGCGACCGCAATTACCGGAAGCAACGCCAAGCCGATGAAGATACGTCGAGCGGCTGTGTTCATGGTTCTCCTAGTCACTTCATGATTTCGCGAATTTGAACGCCTTCGCACGCGGAACTCACACCCAGCCCCGCCAGGTTACCGATCACTGCTTTTACTGAGAATGAAGGCAAATCAGCGAGCCGCAGGAGCACTGCTCTGGGCCGCTGAGTGAAGCTCATTTTCGTGCTTGCGCCCCCGCCAGCCGTCCAGTCCCCATGTCTGCCCGGCATCGTTGGCATAAAACACAATAAACAACAACAGCAACGGCAAGTGATCCAGTTCCGCTCCAAAGTAGCGCCAGGTAGGAACACCATGCCCCGGCTCCCACCACGTAGCCATGGCGAGACTGATCATGTGCAGCATGCCTACGATGGAACCGGCGCGCAAATAGATTCCCAAGAGCAGGGAGATCCCGATAAAAAGCTCGGCCACACCAACCAGGTATCCGAAGAAGACTGCGTGCGGCAGGACAAGATTCGCGAGCACGGGCCGATAGAAGCTGACCGCGCTTCCATTCAAATATCCCTGAAGATATTCCTGGAAGCCGCCATGAGCGAAGGCGGAGCCAAACACTTTGTACTCGCCGAAAAACAGGAAGAACACCGCTGTCGCGATTCGTGCCACCGCAATGGCGCGTGATCCTTGATTTGGCGCTGAGTAGGTTGCCATCTAGATTGCCGGGGCGAACGCAGTCATCTATCGAATGTGCTGTCCGAGACTGTCCAGCTCGCGGGTTAAATCATCAATGCGCGACTGCAGAATATGGCGTATAGAAACCATGCCCAGCAGCATGCCGGAATCGTCAACTACAGGCAGATGTCGGTAATGTCGCTCGACCATGGTAGCCATCGCTTCCGCAGGTCCAGTCGCGAGAGTCGCCATTTCTACTGGCGTCGTCATAACGTCGCGGACCGGGATTGCCGCGGGATCACGACCGCTCAACGAGACTTTCATCAGCACGTCGCGTTCGGTAAATATCCCGGCAACGCGGCGTTCCTCGTCGACCACCGCAACTGCCCCTACGTGCCGGTCGAGCATCGTCCGGATAGCGTCTGCGGCATTCGCCTGCAACGACACAAAAGCCGGTTCTGGATCACACAATTCCAGCAGGCCCATACAGCCTCCTACGATACCGCAAGATGGGCATTATGACCCGAGCAGCGCCGATGTCAAGTGCAAGCTGCATCCATTAGAAGTCAGAAGGAAGAAGGCAGAAGTAAACAGGCCAATATTTGGCACCCTGGCTTTGGCATTCTGCATTCTTCCTTCTTCCTTACTTCAGCTCGCTCTTGAACACTCTTCCGTCCTTCATGACAAAACCGACGTTCTCCAGTTGCTTAATGTCCTCCAGAGGATTGCCGGCAACTGCCGCAATATCGGCATAGGCGCCCGGAGAGATCACGCCAATCTGGCCAGACATGTCGAGCATTTCCGCAGGACGCGAGGTGGCGCTCTTGATTGCATCCATGGGAGCCATTCCCAGCGAGGTCATATGTAGAAATTCTTGGGCGATGGGCTCCGTCCAGGGAATTCCGCCCATATCGGTGCCGAAGACAATCCTCACGCCTGCTTTCAGAGCGCGCCGGAAGGTATCTTCGTGAACCGATGCTCGCTTGCGGTCGCGTTGGCCCTCCGGAGTATCCGCAGCCGCCCAGTCATCGTAGTAGACACTGATAGTCGGGCAATACCATGTTCCTTGGCGGATCACCTGCTGAATCTGCGCATCGGTCATCTCTAAACCGTGCTCGATCGAATCGCAACCGCCATCGAGCGCCCGCTGCAAGCCGGTACCGTTGTAGGCGTGGCAGGCGACCTTCTTACCCCAGCCGTGAGTCTCGTCGACGATGGCTTTGAGTTCCTCGACAGTGAGGGTCGGTTGGGAAACGAGTTCGCCGTTTTTCCCAATCCAGGAGCGATGCGTCATGTAGACCTTGATCCAATCGGCTCCGTGATCGAGTTGCTCGCGAGCCGCTTTGCGGGCCTCGACGGGCCCATCCACAATCTGAGCTCCCTTAGGCATATCGAGCTCCGGAGCGTATCCCTCCAGTGGATATCCGCCCGTCGTGGATATCGCGCGCGTTGAAACAAAGAGCCGCGGCCCTGGTATTGACCCATCCTGAATAGCTTCCTTGATTCCGATGTCGCCATAACCGGCGCCCTCGGTCTCTACATCGCGCAAGGTCGTGAAACCTTGCTCTAGGGCCCGGCGCGCAGCAACCGTGGCACGCGCGGCGCGATAGGCCAAGGGATACTTGAGGATGTTGACATCGTATCCGCCCTTCGCCGGATCCTCTCCCTGAAGGAAGATATGGGTATGAGAATCAATCATGCCGGGCAGGACGGTCGCGTGGGAAAGGTCGATGACAGTTGCTCCGGCAGGAATACGTGCGCTGCCCGCATCCGAAACACTGTCGATCCGGTTTCCCCGGATGACAATCACTTGATTGTGCCGAGGCGAATCGGACTTGCCATCAATGAGTGTGCCGGCTCGAATTACGGTGAAGGGGCGTAGTGCCGGGCCGCTCGAACTCTCCTGCGCAGCGGCAACCGTCAGCACGAATATCAGAGCAAAACACCAGCGAAGCAGAACCATGCACTCACCTCGGAGCGCACGATTGTACGACAAGTTGTTGACGATCCACCACCGAGAGCCGGGAAGTGAGAAGTCTCCATGCGAGAGAGGATTTGCGACAGAAGAACCCAAGTTTTCAGGCCTTGGCCGGTCTCCGTGCCTCCGCGCCTCCGTGGTGAATTAGGTGACGATGGCGTCCGCCTCGATTTCGACTAGCATCTCGGGCGCAACCAGCGCGCTGACCTGGACCATGGTGGCGGCGGGACGAATCTGCCCGAAGACCTCGCCATGCGCTTTTCCCACCTTTTGCCAGTCGTCAATGTTGGTGACGAAAATGCGCGTGCGGACCACATTTTTGAGCGAAGCGCCTGCTTTTTGCAGCGCGCTTTCGATGTTCTTGAGCGCCTGCACGGCCTGCGCGTAAGCATCGCTGCCACCGACAAGGTTTCCATCGGCTCCGGTCGCCGTAGTCCCCGCGACATGAATGTAAGGGCCAACTCGTACGGCTCGTGAATAGCCCACGATGGGTTCCCACGGGGCGCCGCTTGAAATGTTCTGCCGTTCGGTCAACCTCGCCACCTCCGATGAATTCCGTACAGCGCTACAGACGTCCATTCCCGATCGTACATGGCCGCCTGTACTCATACGATTAGCAATCACTCACGCCGGGTGCTAACAATCTGCCGCTGACAACTTTGCTCCTGGAGTCGACTTCTAATTGACTGTGGCACTAGGCAGGCGACTTACAAAAGTCACTTGCCTCGGTGAGCGGAATTGCGGTAAGTAGTCGCAAATCGCCGATGAGAGTCTTTATATGGGCTTTCAGGAAGGGCCGAACATGATTCCGGAATCGCACCCGTTGCAGGATCTTTTCAGTGAACTGGTGGGCCGTCATTATGCCCAGGAGATCGGGCTGCGCGATCCGCAGGTCGTCGCTTACGTTGCGCACCTGCTCGCCGAGTTCTGCGACGCCGATCAGCTGTTCAAGATTTGCAACGGCGGCGGACGCGCCCTGAGCGATGTCGGCGAAATGCTGCTCGAGTCGGATCCTGTTTTCGGTCCCGCTCCTTCATTCGATCGCGAACGCCAGGTTCGCAAACACATCGGCGACTACACCCTGTTCTTCGCCGGGATGTTCCCGGAAAGCATCAACAAGTTCCGCCTCCGCCGCAACCGGCTGGAGAACTTCATTGACTGGGTGAAGGCCGGAAAGGAAAGTTACTACATCGTTTCCAAATTCGAATACTTCGAGTACTCCAAGGTGGCGCCGCTCTTCGCCAAACTCTCCGAAAACTTCGAAGTCTGCGTTTATGGGCTCAACCAGGTCAAGAACGAGTTGCAGGAAATGCAGCATCCCATCGTGCGTCGCACGGATGAGCTGCTGATGTAAGGCATCGGGCAGCCTACTCGCCAGAGTCACCAACCACCTCACTCGTTACTGACGGCGGATGCTGGCGAGAGTTTATAGAAACTTAGCGCCGCGTCGCCCTGCTCAAGTTTACGGAACCGCAACAGGTTCCCAAAAGCCTCGCCGGGATCAAACTTGCGGTCATGTTCGGCGACAACGAGTGTAGACGCATGCAGCAAGCGGGACTTCGAGAGAGCTTCCATAGTGTCCTGATACGCCTCTTTCATCCGGTAAGGCGGATCGAGGAAGACGTAGTCACCACTCATGCCCGCCACCTGAAACTTGCGCAGCGCCGATCCTACGTCCATCTGCATGACAGTAAAACAGGCTTCGATGCTTAACGATGCCAGATTACGTTCG
The DNA here is from genome assembly GCA_035691825.1 of Terriglobales bacterium. Lineage (GTDB taxonomy): Bacteria > Acidobacteriota > Terriglobia > Terriglobales > Acidobacteriaceae > Gp1-AA122. The sequence continues at coordinate 42,047 of DASSIO010000203.1, forward strand.
ATCAGCCGGGCGGCCTTGCCCGAGGATTCCACAAATGTCACCCAGCCGGCTCCGCGGCTTAGCGCTTCGATACCCACCGCGCCGGTGCCGGCGTACAGATCGAACCAGATGCTGCCCGCAAGCGCTTCGATATTTCCGGCGCAGAGCACGTCAAACAAGGTTTCCCGCAGACGATCAGAGGTAGGACGAATGTCGAGTCCCGGCAACGACTGAATTGGTCGGCTGCGATACCGCCCAGCTATGACTCTCATCGAACAATGATGGCGTGCACTTTCGTTTAACAGCATAACAACAGCTGAGTGCCCAATCTCGTCTAAACTATAGATGTCTCCACTCGATCGCTTGCGATGGCAATGAGAAGTTGGTCAATACCGGCAGGAAAGATCTTCGGAACCGAAATCCGCGTTCACCTCAGCTTTTTCGCTTTGCCCCTGTTCATCTGGTGGACAGAATTCGCCGCTCATAACGGCAACGCCGACGGCGCTCGTGACCTGGCGCTGCTTGGCATCATTTTTGCCAGCGTCGTTCTGCACGAGGTTGGACACGCCGTCCTCTCACATCGCCTTGGGCTTGTGCCTAAATCGGTGATTCTGCTTCCCATTGGCGGCGTAGCCATGATCGATGATTCCAGGGCTCTGACCGAAAGCCTGGGAAAACAGACAGACTGGAAGCGCGAAATTAGGATCGCCGCCGTCGGCCCCGCGGTCAGCCTGTTTTTTGGTCTTCTAGCCGCCGCCATCATCCTTGCGGTTGTTCCCGGGGTTCAGCTGTGGACTTGGCCATTCTTGTTGCCCAGCAATCTCCTGCGCAGCGTGGTGTGGGCCAATCTTTATATCGCGGCGTTGAATTTGCTTCCCGCTTACCCGATGGATGGCGGTCGAATTCTGCGCGCATTTTTCCTTAAGCGCATGGATCCCGTCCGTGCCACTCGGGAAGCCACCTCCATCGCCAAGGCGATCGCCGTGCTCCTCATGTTCACTGGCATCTGGAATGTCTGGCTGACTCTGGTGGGAGTGCTGCTCTTTGTTGGTGCGCAGCTGGAAGAGCGCTCGGTGGTGTTTCAATCCGTGCTGGAGAACGTCCGCATGGACGACATCATGCTCACCGACTTTGCCACGCTCTCTCCCGCCGATACCCTGGAAGATGCTCTGGAAAAAGCAGTGCACTCATTGCAGGACGATTTCCCCGTCATTCGAGGCAGTGACATGGTAGGAGTCGTTTCCAAGCAAAAAATTCTGCAGGCTCTGCGCAGCGAAGGCAACGGCTATATCCAATCTGTAATGAGCCGAATCTTTGAAGTGGCCAACCGCAGCGAAACCTTGGCATCAGCTTTTAGAAAACTTACCGCCAAGAATCTGAGTATCATCCCCGTCGTCGAAGATCAGCGCTTAGTCGGGATTGTCACCTTGCAGAACCTAATGCACTCCATGGCCCTGCTTGCCGAAAGCCGGAAGCTGCGCCGCCAGGCCTTGAATTCGTAACCTTCGTATGACGCCCCGCAAGTGGGGGCGCTTCCCGGCAGAGAATTACCGCTTGAGCAAATCCACCGGCTCACGTACATCATGCACTCGGAAGTGTTGGGCGAGCGCGGGATATTTTTGTGCCACAGCTTCGTACATGGCGTATGCGACGTTGCGATACGAGACGTGCCCGGCGGGAGTGGTCCGCAGTTCGGAGATATAGACAACCTCGGCAAAGTCCATTTTGAAGAGAGTACGTTTACGGAAGGCCAAAGGGATGGCGTACTGGGCGTTTTCCTGGGCTTCGGGGCCGGCGGTCTCGCCCAGCTTTCGCACGGCCTCTGCGGCCGCCTCCACGGTGTGGTCGTAACGCTGCCGTACACCCGCGGCCTCGAGTTCCTTCGGCGTGTCATATCCGTGAGCTGTAGTGAAGCCCTGCCCGATCTGGGTGCAACGGCGGTGGCGATGCATGTCACGGAACCCGCCAATGTCCATGAGAATGTCGAAGCGGAACCGCTGACCCGAAGCAAACGCCCGCGACATTTCGTCGTGCTTGCTGCGGTGGCGCAGTCCGAGATCGATAATCTCCCGCTGCATTCTTGGCCCCAGTCCGTCAAGAACCCCGCGTATCTGGCGGTATGGATAATGGCAGTGCTCGTATAGCAGCGTCGTACTCAATTCCAGTTCGAGCGGATCTTCGTCAAGCAATTCGACCAGTTCGGCGGGCTCGATCGCCACATTCTTCATCAGCTCGGAGGCAGTCTGCCGCAGCTCCCGCCGTGTCTCCACCTCATAGGCGTTGGGATCTGCATACTTGACCAATGTGGGGCTGACCCGGACTTCCTTCAGAAGCAGTTGCTCGGCCTCGTGAGCCAGATCGGGGCTAACCTCTCGAATTTTGTGGACAAGTTGATTCAGAGATTCAGAATTGATGTTGAACGCCGGTTCCGTCGCAGCACGCTTCAGCAGCTCGCCCAGGCGCCGCACTTCGTCGTGAGTATGCGAGAGCAGCCGTGCCACCTGGCTCTCCAGCGTGCGCGCGTTCACAATCTGTCCCAGCGAGGTATTGGTGGACAGCGGCAACAGATAGCGAGTGATATCGAAGGCGCGCGCCCGCAGCGTACGCTCGTACGCTTCCTGTTTCATCTCGGCAGGTCGAGGCGTGATGCTCGCGAGATAACCAAACGCGGCCTCCGAAAGCTCTTCATATTCGCGGAACAGGTTCTGAATCGTTTCGGTGTACAGTGCCCGCGCAGGGTCATCATGTCCGAAGTCCGGCGTATAGTAGCCGCTCTTCTTGAAGTCCTGATAACGGGTCGAGCGCTCCTGGCCATCCCAGCGCTGCTCATCGGCGACGGCAATCGCCGCCAGGATTGAAAGTTTTTCGATTGCCATGGCGATGTGGGCCAAATCCGCAATCGAGCGATGTCCGTACTGGAAATAGAATGTGTTGAGAAATTTTTCGGCTTTTTGCTGATTGATCTCGCGCAGTGATTCTTTCATCGAAAGCGCGGAGCGTGAATACTTCGCCATGGCATAGGCCTGCACCTCGGGTTCAACACCGTAAACGGCGAAAACTTCAACGGCAGGCGTGGCGCGGCGTCTGGACGATTCGGAATTGTTTACTTCGATCATGGAGTTTTCGAATCTTACTTTGCGAACCTCCGCAGCGCAATCGGAACCCAAGTGCTCAGCGGAGTGACGTCACAGCGCCGGGGCCCCGGATAACTTTTGTCACTTTTCAGAAAGTACCTGAATCATATATAAATTGTTGATCTCACAATACCTGCTGAGACCTGTCTTCATGAGACGTTGCTATGCATTTCTTTTATTTTTGCTCGTGTTGTTGAGTGGAACTGCGTTTACCCAGGCGCTGCCCGCACTTGCATTTGACACGAGCCACACAGCCAATAAGGCTGGCGGGGTCGTGTCGCCGCCGGTACTGAATTTGCCGGCTCCGGCCGCGTTGCCCCGTATGGCGCCCGAGCTAGCTTTGCAGGTGTATCACGGCCGCTGCGTTATTCAGGCCCAGCAATTGGCCGCGTACTCAGCCGTGAGCGTCATTCGCGCAGAACTGCCCGATACCGATCAGCAGGGTGAGTTTGAAGTCGAGCGCCATTTCTCTGCGCCTCACACGCTGCAGTTCACGGCGGTTCATTATTCCGGCGATGGTTTTGTCAAAAGCAACATCATCACGCGGCTGCTGCAGTCCGAAGTCGATCACGCGCAAAAGGATGATGGCGCCCTGACTGCCATCAGCAATCAGAATTACAAGTTTTCCTACAAGGGAACAGCCGAGGTGAATGGACGTCTGACCCACGTCTTCCACCTCAAGCCGCGCACCAAACGCCCCGGCTTATTCAAAGGACGGATTTTCCTCGATGTCTATTCCGGCAGCCTGGTTCGCGCCGAAGGCACCGTCGTCAAATCACCATCATTTTTCGTGAAGAAAATTGAGTTCCAGCAGGACTATGCCGATTTCGGCAATTTCACTTTCCCGGTTCACATTCACTCCGATTCTAAGGCGCGGGTGGTTGGCCGAGCGTTGATCGATATCTATCATCGCGATTACCGGCCGGTTGCGGCCATGCAGACGGCCAGCCAGCAGCCTGCTCAGCATCTCGCGTCATCCGCTGCGCCCAGCGAGTAAGTTGGTCTGGGTTCGGATTCCTTTCCCGAGGGCATCTCTTTTCCCAAGGGCACTATGGACTATGACGCTCTTCTCCGCACAGTTGCCCACCGCCCATGGCCTTTGCCCAAAGCACCCTGGATCATGGTGCAGTTCTGGCACGACTTGTTGTTCGCGCACTGGCCCATTGCGGCCGAAATCATGCGTGAACACGTGCCGCCCGAGTTGCCGCTCGACACATTTGACGGGCAGTGCTGGATCGGCATCGTTCCCTTCCATATGAGCAATGTTCGCCCACGTTATGTGCCTCCAATTCCAGGACTCTCACGTTTCCCAGAACTTAACGTTCGGACGTATGTGGCGCTGAATGGCAAACCCGGCGTCTACTTCTTTAGCCTGGACGCGGCAAGCCTTCCGGCTGTGTGGGCGGCACGGGCCTTCTATCACCTGCCATATTTTTACGCTGAGATGAACGTCGCTGTGCAGGGGCACGAGGTGACGTACGATTCACGCCGCCGACAATCCGCAGCGAGGCTGCAGACCCGTTATCGCCCCACTGCTCCCGTCCAATTCCGGCAGCGTGAAACCCTGGAGCACTGGCTCACCGAACGTTATTGCCTGTACACCGTTCACGATCATCGCGTCTTTCGCGGCGAAATTCATCATCGACCCTGGCCCTTGCAAGATGCAGAAGCAGAATTCACGAGTAACAGCATGGCAGGTGCCGCCGGTATAGATCTGCCGCAAGCCACGCCGCTCCTGCACTTCTCTCGACTGCAGCGCGTGCTCATCTGGCCTCTGGCTCAGGTCACTTAAAAGGTTGGTCCGCTGTGACTTGCGACAGAGCTCAGATGTTTCTATGCTTGCCTTCGTATGGCGTCTGGCCCCGAACACTTGATATTCGAGCTGTTCGCGATTTTCGTTGGCGCCAAAATTTTCGGAGAAATTTTCGGACGGCTGAATCTCGCGGCGGTGCTGGGGGAAATCTTTGCCGGCATCATCTTAGGCCCGTATGCCCTGGCCATCATCCGTCCCAGTGACACTATCTATTCCATCGCAGAGATTGGCGCCATCTTTGTGCTTTTCCATGCCGGCCTTGAGACCAGCCCTCGTGACCTGATTCGGGTCGGTTCCAAGGCCCTGACGGTTGCCGTGATTGGCATTTTGGTGCCTTTCATTCTCGGCTTCCTGTACATGCGTGTACGTGGCGACAACGCCACCGAAGCCACCTTCGTCGGTGCTGCCATGGTCGCCACCAGCGTGGGAATCACTGCGCGCGTGCTCGGTGATTTAGGCGTGCTCACCAGCCGCACCGCTAAGATCATCATGGGCGCTGCAGTCTTTGACGACATACTGGGCATGGTTCTGCTCGCCCTGGTCGCAGGACTCGCCTCCGGCGGCGCGATTCAGTGGCTTCATATTGGGGTGCTCTCTGCGGAAGCGATCATTTTCGCCGTGTTCATGCTTTTTCTCGGGTCGCGTATCATTCGCCCGTTGCGGACCAAGGTAGAACGGCTTTCCACGCATAACGCTCCGCTCATTATTTCCTTGGCGATCTGCCTGTTGCTGTCATGGCTTGCTGCGAAAATCGGCATGGCCGCCATCATCGGCGCCTTCTTCTCGGGGTTGATGTTTGCCGACTATTCGCCGGAGTGGGAACTTCTTCCTCGAGCCACCGCCATCAGCGATTTCCTGGCTCCATACTTTTTCTTCACCATCGGATCGCGCCTTGATTTGAGCCTGTTTACCGGCAATTTGCTGATTGCCGCGGTAGTGATCTCAGCCTTGGCTGTGTTGTCGAAATTGCTGGGCTGCGGCTTGCCTTTGCTGGGCGAAGGGTTGCATACGGCAGTGACTGTGGGCATAGGCATGATGCCCCGGGGCGAGGTTGCGCTTATCGTCGCGCTCGTTGGCCTGAACTCCCATATCGTCAGCCCAGCTACTTACGCCATAGTCGTTTTCATGACGGCCGTGACCACCGTCCTGGCACCGCCGCTTCTAAGGTTCTTGTTCCGCGACGAAGTACGCGAGAGCGCGGCGGCCGCCTTGGAATGATCCCGTATAATTTCCCCTTCTAATCAGAACAAAAGGAGACCTCGATGACTCTCTCGGGTCGTGTCGCGCTGGTGACGGGCGCGTCCCAAGGCATCGGTCGTGCCTGCGCGTTGAAATTGGCGGTGGCCGGGGCGGCGGTTGCCCTTGCCGCGCGTAATCAGGAAAAACTGCAGCAGGTTTCAGATGAGATTACTCGGATGGGTCCCCGTGTCCTTTGCATTCCCATGGATGTGTCCGACGAAGAGCAAGTTAAAAAGGGCATAAAGAATGCCGTCTCCCATTTTGGGAAAATCGATATCCTCGTAAACAATGCTGGCATCACCCGCGACCAACTCCTCATGCGCATGAAACGCAGCGACTGGGATACGGTGCTCAATACGAACCTTACTTCGGCGTATCTGTGCACCCAGCAAGTAATCGGGTCGATGCTGAAACAGCGCTGGGGACGCATCATTAACATCACCAGCGTATTTGGCCAGGTCGGACAGGCCGGTCAGGCGAATTACGCCGCGTCGAAAGCCGGTTTGATCGGATTGACGATGGCAATCGCGCGCGAAGTCGCTTCCCGCAATATCACCTGTAATGCCGTCGCGCCGGGTTTCATAGAAACGGCTATGACTTCGGTGCTGTCAGAGGAATTCAAACAGAACGCGCTAAAAATAATTCCTCTCGGACGTGTTGGTACCGGAGACGACGTCGCCAATGCCGTTTGCTTCCTCGCCTCGGAAGAAGCTTCGTATATCACCGGCCACATTCTCAACGTCAACGGCGGCATGCTGATGGGATAACGTGGTTACGTGTTCAATGAGGTTTCAATCCATGACCGTGAACAGCCAAATTCGAGAAATCACGATTCGCGATGCGAGCTCCTCCACGGAGATAGCGACCTTGCGGCAGCTTTTCCAGGAATATGCGCAATCCATGGGATTCACGCTCTGTTTCCAGGGTTTCGACAAGGAAATGGCGGGTCTACCGGGCGATTACGCTCCTCCCGCAGGAGCCTTGCTCCTGGCGAGTTGCGGGGAGGAGATTGCCGGGTGCGTTGCACTGCGTGCGTTGCAACCAGGGATTTGCGAGATGAAACGGTTGTATGTGCGCCCGCGATTCCGGGGGAAAGGCGCCGGACTAGCCTTAATGCGATCCGTTATGGATAAAGCTAGACAACTTGGCTACACCAAGATGCGCCTGGATACGCTCGAGCCGCTCATGAAAGATGCAGTGACTATGTATCGCAAGTCTGGCTTCCGCGAAATTCCGCCTTACGGTCCGACTCCTGTCGCAGGCGCGCTCTGCATGGAACTGGACCTGTAGCATTCCGCCGCCGCCGCACCATTACGAGTAGAATGTTCCGGCGCAGTAGCCGTTGCGCCGGATTTTGTTTGGAGTGATATCGATGAAACTTGTAGCCCTCGCAGTTGTGTTGCTTTTCTGCGCTGTTTCTTCTTTTGCCGCTGATGGTAAGCAAGTCTCGTACAAGTCGGGCGATGAAACGGTGCAAGCCATGCTGTACTCCCCCCAAGGCAAAGGTCCCTTTCCTGCTCTGATCGTTATCCACGAGTGGTGGGGACTTAACGATTGGGTGAAAGAGCAGGCCTCCAGACTCGCCGACCAGGGCTATGTTGCTCTAGCCGTGGACCTTTATCGGGGAAAGGTGGCCACTACACCGGATGAGGCACACGAATTGATGCGGGGCGTGCCCGACGACCGTGCCTCGCGTGACCTCAACGCGGCTTTCGACTTCCTCAAGTCACAGAAGAATCTCAAAGGCGATCGCATCGGGGCAATCGGATGGTGCATGGGAGGCGGATATTCACTCGATGTCGCCCTGCAGCAGCCCACGCTGGCTGCGGATGTGATCAATTATGGACACCTGGCTACTGATCCGGAGAATTTGAAGAAGATTAATGCGCCGATTCTCGGAATTTTCGGAGGCCAGGACCGCGGCATTCCGCCTGAGGATGTGAAAAAATTTGAGTCGGCGCTCAAGCAACAGGGAAAAAGAATCGAAGTTCACATTTACCCTGATGCCGGCCACGCTTTTGAGAATCCCAATAACAAGGCCGGTTATCGCCCGCAGGATGCAGCCGATGCGTGGACTAAAACCTTAACTTTCCTTCAGAGCACTTTGAAGAAATGACAACTGATCACTCTTTTTCGCGATTCACCGTCGCTTTTTTGGGATCGCCGGCAATCAACAACGATTTTCTTTTGCGCGCAATGAAAATCCACTTGCCAGACGGTACTACTCTGGTTACTATTCAGCCATCCCTCATGTCTTTTCGTGGATCTTTTCTGCTATGAACATCGGCGACACAATCCGCAATTACCGCCTCCAGAAAGGCATGTCCCAGGGTGATATCGAGAAGCGCACGGGCTTACTCCGTTGCTACCTCTCGCGTGTGGAAAATGGCCACACAATTCCTTCCCTGGACACTCTGTCCAAGATCGCCGGGGCCATGGATCTGGCCCTTTCCCAGTTTTTTAGCGATTCGAGCCACAATAACGGCTCCAAGGGGTTACCTCAGCTCAGCGACGACGAGGTTCGATTCCTCAGCCAGATTCGCCGTTACGCCACAAGCCTTAACGAGAGCGACCGCAAACTGGTTCTCGCCATGGTGAAGAAAATGGCCGCCAGTTCGGGACGCTAGTGCACTTCAGTCGTCAGTCCTCAGTCGTCAGTCCTCACGAAAGTAATTCTTAAGCAAGCGAGACCACAACCAAGTGCCCCGCGACTGGCTTTCCTGACGACCGACGACTGAGGACTGCCTGTGTACTTTTCCTGACGACTGAAGACTGACGACTGAAGACTGCCTTGTGGGTACTTTCGTTCCATCCGCCCCCTGCCCATGTGGCACCTGCGCACAACCCATGGTTGACCGTAAGCTACGGGGAGGAGAGCCTGCTTTGACTATCGACGAGGAACTGACTCTTCTCGACTCCAGCCTGCGGCGTCTGAAGATCGAGTACGAGATCTTCTTCAGCAATCCGACCAAGCGGCCTCCTACCGATATCGAGTGGAAGGTTCTGACCGCCTTACGCAAGTTTTCTGACGGCTCTCGAATGAGCTTCTCCCAGCGTTACCGTTACAACGAGATGGCCCAACGCTATGCGATCTACAGCGATCTGTGGCGGAAAAAGAGCCGTATCCGCGAAGAAGGTTATAGACGGCCGCAGGATGCGCTGCTTTCGGTGCAAGGGGTGCGCGAAGAGGAGCACGAGACCAACCAGCACCATGTCTTTGGAGTTGGCCATCACCAAGCTAAGGCCGAGGCCGACGACTCCCGCTTCGCAATCGCCTGCTCTGATCCGTCCTCTGAGCGCGACAAAGTTGAAACGCTCTACAAAGCCTTAAGCGACGCGAAGAAAAAAGCCGGTGAAGCCGTTTCCGGCAATCTGGAATCCTTCTCCAAGTTTGTTTCAAACAAAACCGAGCAGATGCGCAAACAGTACGGCTGCCATTCGGTGGAGTACACCGTAGAAGTGCAGGACGGGCACGTCAAGCTCAAGGCCAAGGCTAAGGTTTAGCTCTCCGGCGTCAGTCCTCAGGAGAACAGTCGTCAGTCGTCGGGAAAGAAAAGACCCACCAGTGACACGCGGTCTCTATCATGCTGCCTGCCGGTTCCAACTCCGTGCCGTCCCCATGACTTTGTCCAATCCTGCTAGAATTTTTCTTTGGATTTCTGTCGTAGCAATCCCAGCAATACTCCTCGAGGCCCCAATGTCCAAGATTCAACGCGCCATTCTGAGCGTGACCGACAAGACTGGGTTGACCGATTTTGCCCGCAAGCTGGCTGGTATGGGTGTGGAACTGGTTTCTACCGGCGGGACGGCGAAGCTCTTGCGCGACTCTGGCGTTGACGTCAAAGACGTTTCCGAGCTGACCGGCTTCCCGGAAATGCTCGATGGGCGCGTAAAGACCATTCATCCCAAGGTACACGGCGGCATTCTGCACCGCCGCGAAGACGCTGCCCACCGCGCTGCCGTCGCTGAACATGGCATTCAGCCCATCGACATGGTAGTCGTGAATCTTTACGCATTCGAAAAGACTGCTGCCAAGCCGGGCGTTCACTTCGAAGAACTGATCGAAAACATCGACATTGGCGGGCCGTCCATGATCCGTGCCGCGGCCAAAAATTTTCAGGATGTCGCTGTGGTGACTTCTCCTGCGGACTACGGCGCCATTGCCGAGGAGATGGCCGCGCATCGCGGGGAGCTATCCCGCGACACCAAGTGGCGTTTGGCCCAACAGGCATTTGCCATGACAGCGGCCTACGACTCCGCAATCGCCGCCACCCTCGAAAGAGTACAGGCCAACGGTCACTTCGATCTGCAGGCAGAGAGTGGATTTCCTCAGACTCTGCGCTTGTCCTTCAACAAGATGATGGACTTACGCTACGGCGAAAACCCCCACCAGAAAGCTGCGATGTTCTCGGACGGCTCCAGTTCTGGCATCGCCAATGCCCGCCAGCTTCAGGGGAAAGAGCTTTCCTATAACAATATCGTCGATCTGCAAGCCGCCTGGGATCTCGCCCAGGAATTTGCGGAGCCAGTCGTTGCCATCATCAAACATACGAACCCGTCCGGCACCGCTACCGGCAAGACTTTGGTCGAGGCCTATAAGAAGGCTTTGGAATGCGATCCGGTTTCAGCTTTCGGCGGGGTGATTGGCGTGAATCGTCCAATTGATGCAGCTGCTGCCGAGGAAATGGCCAAGCTGTTCGTCGAGGCGATTGCCGCTCCGGGTTTCGACGATCAGGCGAAAGCGAAATTCTCCGGGAAAAAGAATCTCCGGCTAGTGGAGGTTACGCCCGCTCAGCAGAAGTGGGTCATCAAAAATGTTTCAGGAGGAATCCTGGTCCAGGACAACGACCTGCGCCAGCTCGAAGAAAAAGATTTGAAGGTGGTGAGCAGCCGCCCGCCCACCGAGCAGGAAAAAAGAGCATTGCTGTTCGCCTGGAAAGTGTGCAAGCACGTCAAGTCGAATGCCATTATTTATGCTCGTGAAAACCAAACGGTCGGCGTAGGCGCGGGGCAAATGAGCCGCGTGGACTCCTGCAAGATCGGCGCTATGAAAGCGGTGCTGCCACTGAAAGGGACTGTCGCTGCGTCGGACGCCTTTTTCCCCTTTCCTGATGGCGTCGAGGAAATTGCTCGCGCTGGCGCAACCGCGATCATCCAGCCAGGGGGTTCCGTGCGGGACAAGGAAGTCATCGAAGCGGCTGACCGGCTGGGATTGGCCATGATTTTCACCGGCGTACGCCATTTCCGGCATTAAGCCGGGCGCGCCCCCTTCTATGTAAGGCTTCGATCCAGTCCAATGGCCGTGTCCTTCCGACTATTTCCGAGCACATTTCGCGGCACTTTTCCCTTTTTCCGCAAGGAGTTCCGAGAGGTTACAATAGAAGCACCCGACTACTGTGGTTCGGCATCCAATCGCTGAGGTCTTGGCTGTCAGGGTTTTCCGAAGGTTTTCAATGAACAGATTTGCTTCCGCTCTTTGCGTGCTCCTGGTTGCGGCTAGCGCCGCTGTTGGCCAACAGACACCCCCTCCCGCCGAAGGCGCCAAAGCTGCCCCGCAAACGGCCGCCCGTAAACCGTACAAGGCAGATGCCTATTACCACTACATGATGGCCCATATTTACGAAGAACTGGTCACCGCTTACGGGCGCAGCGACTTGGCTAGCAAAGCCATCGATGAATACCGCCAGGCCATCGACGACGACCCTAGTTCCGAGTACCTGACCGCGGGCCTTGCCGAACTTTACTTCAAGACCGGTCGTATCCGTGACGCCGTTCTCGAGGCTCAGGACATCCTTAAGCGTAACCCGCAGGACCTGGAAGCTCACAAGCTGTTGGGACGCATCTATTTGCGCTCTATGGGCGACGTCCAGGGTGGGAGTCAGAACCAGAGCGTCCTGAAGCTGGCGATTGAGCAATACCAGGAAATTATCAAGCTCGAGACCGACAAGAATAATCTTGTCGACGATCACCTGCTGCTCGGCCGCTTGTACCGCCTGAATAACGACTTGCAGAAGGCGGAAAGCGAATTCAAAACCGCGGTCCAGCTGCAGCCTGATTCGGAAGAAGCCATCACGACTCTTGCCTATCTTTACAACGAGGAAGGCGATTCCACCCGCGCTATCCAGACGCTGAACTCTGTTCCCGATACCGGCCGCTCCGCGAAGCTCTATTCCGCGCTGGGCTACACCTACGAGCAGGAAAAGCAGTACAAGAAGGCCATCGAGGCCTACCGGCATGCAATCGAGATGGATCGCGACAATCTCGATGCCATTCGGGGCTTAGCGCAGAACCTGATGAACGACGGCCAAACCCAGGCGGCGCTCGAGCAATACAAGATCATCGCTGATGCCAATCCCGAAGATGCGCAGACCTATCTGCGGATGGCTGATATTTACAAGAAGACTGGCCGCTTCGATCAGGCCCTGGAAAATCTGAAAAAGGCGCAGTCCATGGTGCAGGACTCGGTCGAGGTGCCTTACGAGATGGCCGCCGTCTACCAGGCCCAGGGACGATATGAAGATGCGGCGCAGACGCTGAAAGATCTTCTCGACAAGACGCAGAAGCCTGATGGCAATTACAGTGACAGCGAAAAGAACAACCGCGCTGTATTCGTGGAACGCCTGGGCAGCACCTACCGCGACATGGGCAACAGCCAGCTGGCGATTGAGACTTTTCGCAAAATGCTGGCATTGGGTGACGACAATGCCACTCGCGGCTACCAGGAGATTATCGATACCTACCGCGAATCTAAGCAATGGCCACAAGCGACGGCTGCGGCCCGAGAAGCTGTCCAAAAGTTGCCGAATGATCGCAACCTAAAGATGGTGCTGGCTTCGCAGTTGGCCGATTCAGGACAGCCGGATGCCGCTCTGCAGCAGGTCAAGTCTCTGCTCAAAGGCACTCCCGATGACCGCGAGGTCTACATCGCTCTGGCCCAAATGTACAGCCGCCTGAAACGCTGGCCGGATGCCGAAGAGGCTATCAACAAGGCGGATCAGCTTTCCACCAAGATGGAGGATAAGGAGTACACCACCTTCGTCAAAGGCTCGATTTACGAGCGCCAGAAGAAGTACGACGAGGCGGAAGCGGCATTCAGGCAGATCCTTACGGCTGATCCTCAGAACAGCATGACTTTGAATTATCTAGGTTACATGCTCGCTGATCGCGGCGTGCGCCTGGAGGAAGCCCTCGGCTACATCAAAAAAGCTACCGAGCTTGACCCCGCCAATGGAGCTTATCTCGACTCTCTCGGCTGGGTTTACTACAAGCTCGGCAAGTACGATCTTGCGGAGGAGAACCTCACCAAGGCTTTGCAGCACACGCCGAGTGATCCCACTGTGCAGGAGCACATGGGCGACGTTTATCAGAAGACCGGACGCTTGAAGCTCGCCGCGCTTCACTGGGAGCGCGCCCTGGCGGAATGGAACAAGACGGTTCCCGCCGAGGTAGACGCGAACGAGGTGGCCGGAGTCCAGAAGAAACTTGAATCCGCCAGGATCAAGCTGGCCAAAGAAGAGCCGCAAAAATAGGTAGGGTTTGTGTGGCGCGGGCACTCTTGCCCGTGACCGATGCTATTCTCTCCCCATGCTCGCTTCCTACGCGGCGCGCGTGGAAGATTCCCGCGGGCGCCGCTTCCCTGAGCCGCGACATCCCTATCGCAACGATTTCGAGCGAGACCGCGACCGCATCGTTCATGCCCGGGCTTTCCGCCGCTTAAACGATAAGACTCAGGTCTTCACGCGCCGCTTTTCCGATCATTTTCGCAATCGCCTCACGCACACGATCGAGGTCTCACAGATTGCTCGCACCGTGGCCGGGCAGCTTGGTCTAAACACCGATCTGGTCGAAGCGCTAGCCCTGGTGCACGACATCGGACATCCGCCTTTCGGCCATGCCGGCGAAAAGGCACTCCATGGCATCATGCGCAAGCACGGCTATTCCTTCGATCACAATCTTCACGCATTGCGCATCGTGGAAGACTTCGAAATACGCTACGCGTCTTTCCGAGGATTAAACCTGACCTTTGAGGTGCGCGAGGGCATCATCAAGCATTCTCGCGATTACACCGCAAAGGAGTTCCCGGAGTTGTCCGAATATGCTCTCGACCAGAGACCACCTCTGGAGGCTCAGATCATCGACCTGGCCGACGAGATCGCTTACAACACCGCCGACCTTGATGATGGGTACGAGGCTCACCTGGTGAGCTTGCAGGATATCTGTTTGGGAATTGAAATCTTCAACCACTACTATGAACAGGCTGCTCGCGAATTCCCCAATGCCATCGAGAAGCTGAAGTTCAACGAGGCGCTGAAACGCATGTTGAACTGCCTGGCGGACGATTTGATTCACAA
>DASSIO010000204.1:0-4868 GCA_035691825.1 Terriglobales bacterium
TGCATCCCGATCTCCCGCAGGTTGCGGCCCATCTGACGATCCTGCCTCCACGGCCTTTGGCCGGAAGCGAGAGCGCGGCTTTGGAGTTCTTGCAGCGGGTCTGCGGCGGGGAAGAGCCTTTTTCCGTGAGTCTGGGTGCGGTCGAGACCTTTATCCCAGTGACCCCCACCGTGTTCATCCGAATCGAGTCCGATGCCGCGCGCATGTGCGCCCTTCACCAGAAGCTCAACACCGAGGTACTTCGTTACCGCGAGGAGTGGCCCTACATCCCCCACATGACGATTGTTAAAATGGGAGCCGAGCAGCCGGCGGAAATTGCGTACCAGACGGCTCGCAGTCGCTGGCAGGAGTACCTCGGTACTCGCCGTATTACCTTGGAAAGGCTCACATTTGTGCGCGAGGATGCTCCTAACTGCTGGGTCGACCTGGCTCCCGTGGTGCTGGGTCAAAAGCTCGTGCCGCGCTAGCTTTCGTAATCACTAGTACATTACTTTCCTCAGTTACGCCAGCCCAGTGAACCCGGTCTCGAGGTACATCTCCCTCCCGTGCGTTGAAAAGCGCTCTGCGCAACTGTAGATAAAGATTAGAGCAGGTTTCGGTAATCCCGTGGAATGCCTTTGCCCACGCGGGTTTTCGGCCCGCCCACGGGGAGATCACACATGCAGATCGGGGTTTACGGATCGGGGTATCTGGGCACGGTGATTTCAGCCTGCCTGGCGGATTTCGGAACTCCGGTTTCGTGTTGTCATCCCGACCGTACGCGCATGGTCGAAATGGCACAGGGCAACATTCCGTTTTTCGAGAAGAATCTGAAGGAAATCATCCGGCGCAACGTGCGGGCTGGACGCCTTTCCTACTCCACCGACATCGAAACTTTTGCCCGGCGAACTGGAGTGATTTTCCTGGCGGAAGACAACGCCGATAATCTGAGCGACATCGCGCTGCGCATCATCCGGCTGGCGCCAAAACCTCCGATTCTGACCATTGTTACTCCCGTTTCCGTGGGCACAGCCAACGCTTTGGAAAAGACCATCAGCGACGCGGGCCTGCAAGCCACCATTGTTTCGCAGCCTATGTTCTTCACCGACGGCTGCGCGGTGGAAGATTTTAATTGGCCCGACCGCCTTATTTTGGGTTCGGCGTCCAATGAAGCGGTACAGGTGCTGAAGCAGATATTCCATCCGCTAGTCATGCGCGGCGTGCCGGTGATCGTTACAAATCAGGCCACCGCCGAGCTAGTGCGCGAAGCTGCGACGGCATTCGTCGCCACCAAGATTTCCTTCATCAATGAAGTGGCCACGCTTTGCGAGCGGGTCAACGCCGATGCGGTCCACCTTGCGCTGGCCTTGGGCTTGGACAAGAAGATCGCGCCTCGGTGTTTGCAGCCGGGAGCGGGAATGGGCGGAGTTTTCGCCGAGACTGATATGGACTCACTTTCGTCTCTTGCCGAGTCGCATAGCGTGCCGCTGAAGGTGCTCAGTGCGGCGCGCCAGGTGAATCATTCGCTGGCCGAACGCCTGGTCGAAAAAGTCACCGCGGCGTTGAACTCGGTGGAGAACAAGGAACTGGGCATCCTGGGCTTGGCATTCAAGCCGAACACGAACTCCGTTGCGGGCTCCTCGTCTGTGCGTCTGGCCGAGACGCTGATCTCCAGAGGCGCGCATGTGCGCGCCTATGACCCGGTCGCGATTCCGGAAGCCAAGACGCATCTGAACGGGGCGGTCCGGTATTGCGATTCCGCGTATGCGGTGGCCGAGGGATCGGACGCCCTGATCGTCGGCACCGGCTGGCCCGAATTTCGCGCTCTCGATTTCGACCGGATCAAGCAACTGCTCAAGAAACCGCTCATTGTTGACACTAAGAACCTGCTCGACTCCACGCGCTTGCGCGCGCTGGGATTCGAGTATGTCGGCATCGGGCGCATCTAGATGTGCCTTCGACGAATTCCTCGTTCGAGTTCCTGCGTCCACTTTCTCCGCCTGTGACACTGCGCAGCATGGCGGTTTCTGAGCGCCCATCTCCGGAGTCCCCTTAGTGCGTCCCATTGCTATAATGAATGACCTGCGGTGGGAATAGCTCAACTGGCAGAGCACCGGACTGTGGCTCCGGCGGTTGCGGGTTCGATTCCCGTTTCCCACCCCATTTTTTCCGTTCATGTAGGGACAGCCTCTCAGGCTGTCCAGGTCGAGCGGAGCTCGACTGCATTCCTGTGTCCGACTATGCGGCCCCGTAGCTCAATTGGATAGAGCATCAGTCTTCGGAACTGAGGGTTGGGGGTTCGAGCCCCTCCGGGGTCGCCATTCCGAAAATCACCCTTGCGAACCTTGCTCAGCCCAGGTAGCGCCGGCCTCTTAGGCTGGCAGGGTTTTGTTCGTGCGCAAAGTGTGCTGCACACAAGCGTGATTCGGAGAGGGGCGCTCGCGTCGCTCGGACAGCCCAAGGGGCTGTCCCCTACGTGTTGATTGCTCAACTATGTGGCATCGGCATTGCCCTTCGGATAGAATGCCCCTGCTTGCATGAACCGCATCTTTCATTTTCGGGCCTCTTCCGCTGAACTTGGGCCGCTGGAAGAACGTCTTCTGGAAGCTCTGTGGACTCGCGGCAACGCGACCGTCCGCGAGTTGATCGATGAACCCTGCCAGAACCTGGCCTACACGACGGTGATGACGACCCTCGACCGGCTCTTCAAAAAGAAGTTACTCTCGCGGGAAGCCGAAGGCAGGGCATTTCGCTACACGCCGCTTGTGACTCGGGCACAACTGCACCGTGATGCTGCGGGCGAAGCCTTCCGGCAATTGCTGAATGCAAGCCCAGCCGGCTCGCTCCCTTTGTCGTACCTGGTAGAGATCGTCAGCGAGCGCGATGCTAAATTGCTCGACGATCTTCGTGAACTGGTCGAGGCCAAGCGCCGCGAACTCCGTCACAACGGATCGTGCTCCGCGGGGGACAGTTCGCCATCTAAGGGAAAATCTTAATGTTTGTGCTGCGCGGCATCGCCGTCTCGTTCTCGGTATTCCTGATCGTCTATTGCACCGCATCGCTCGCAGTTCTTTGTACGTGGAACCGGGTTTACCAGCGCGTACACGACCTTCCCATGCAGCGCCTCGGGAACCTGTTTTTTGCTTTGCGATTGTTTCCCTTGGGCTTGGCTGCGCTCATCACCGGGGCATTTGCAGTTCCGTCGTTCCTGCTGCTCGAGCCGCGCTCGATTGTGGAGCCGATGGGAAACGTTCCTTTGGCGCTGGCACTGTTAGGCTCTGGGCTCGCCATTTTCGGCCTGGCCAATGTCGTGTTCGCGGTCCGGAAGGTCTCGCGAACCGTTTCTAGCTGGAGCCATTCTGCGGAGGAGATTGCCTCGCCGGTGCCCTTTCCGGTGCTGCGCATTCGGCGCAGCGTGCCGGCTTTGAGTGCAGCCGGAATTCTTCGTCCTAAGATTCTGCTGTCCGGTTCGGCAGAATTTCTTTTGAACGGGAACGAACTGCGCACCGCTCTGAATCACGAACTTGAACACATTCGTCGCCGCGACAACTTCAAAAAAATGCTGCTTCGTTTCGTGGCCTTTCCAGGGATGAGAGGCCTGGAGGCCGTCTGGCTGCAGGCATCTGAAATGGCTGCGGACGATGCCGCCGTATCGAGCACGGCAGACGCTCTCGATCTGGCTGCAGCTCTGTTGAAGCTCTCACGATTGAAAGCGGACGAGCCCTCGCCCGACCTGAGTGCAGCCCTGGTCCACGGTCATGCTGCCATCATCAACGCCCGTGTGGAGCGCCTGATCTCATGGCCGGAGAGGCCCGAAGGCTTGCGGGATTTCACTCTGAAAAGCGTTGTTGCTATCGTCCTTCCGATCCTTGCCGCCTTCGCAATCAGCTACGGCTCCTTGCTTGTGGATGTGCACCGGGCCACCGAGTGGCTGATTCGTTAGCTGCCGGTCAGAAATTCACCCGCACACCGAGCTGCGCTGCGAACGGAATTCCCACGGTAGTTCCCGGCCCAAAAAAATCTCCCAGCCCGCCCGCCGAAACGAGTAGTTGCTTGAGACTCTTGATGGGTACACTGCAATTCGGGTCGGGACAGAGTGCGGTTGCATTCGCGAGATTGTTCACGGGGACGGGAAGCGCCGAAATGTCGGTCACGTAATTCGCGCCGGGATTATTCCGGTTCAAGAGATTGAAGAATTCGGTGAAAGGAGTCACGGTTGCGTGCTCGCCGATTTTAATGGGACGGCTCACCCGCAAATCGATCTGCATGTACGGCGTCCCGCGCACTTGATCCAGCGACGTCTTGACCCCATTCACCACCGCGCGATCTCCCTCAGGTGTAGTGAGCGTGAAGGGCCGCGCGCTTTCGGCTTGCGTCAGGGTAGACAGTTCGATACCGCCCGGTGCATGGAACATTCCCCCGAGAACAAAGCGGTGGCGAATGTCTTCGCCTGACGGGCCGTAATCTCCCGGGCCAAACGGGTTCAGCGGATCACAGACTCCGTTCACGTAATCGAATAACTCGCCCAAAACGCAGCCCCAGGTCTTTGCATTGGCCAGCGTGTAGTGTGCGATCAGGTTAAAGCGCTGCGTCACATTCCCCTGCAAGACGATGGCGAGAGAATCGAAACTGGAGCGATTATCCGACCGAAACACGGCCAGCGCAGGAGCATTGGCATTGATGTTCAGCCCGGGCGTGTAGTCGTAGCGGCGGTACGAGTGATTGCCCTGTTCGTGCGTGTAGTCGGCACTGACGGTCCAATGTGAGTTGAGTGCGTGCTGCACGCCGGCTGAGGCATGAATTGCATAAGGAGTCTTGTAATTCGGATCAATGACTGCGCCGGGGGACCCGGGGCTTAAGCAGCAAAGACCTGCCGAGTTATTGTTTAC
>DASSIO010000205.1:0-3595 GCA_035691825.1 Terriglobales bacterium
GCCCGGGAAGCCCTGCTCGGCCACCAGGTCTTGCCAGATTGCCATAGCATTGCGACCGCGGCTCAGACCCAGTGCGATCGCTTCTCGGAACGGCTCGCAGGCGCTGGCGGACGGCACGCGCTGGGGACTTGCTTCCGTGCCTCCGTACGCCATGCCCGAGCCGGTGGTCACCTCGATGGCCGGTTTTGTTTTTGCCTTTCCCTTATTGGAAGGGTTTTCGGGATGGGGGTTGATTGTGGTCGCGCCCACCTCCGACCCGGTGGTCACCTCGTTGGCCGCTTTTGCCGGCGATTGCCGTCCCCATCCGCCGGGCGGCCGCACTGGGATCCCAGCCAACTTCAGGTAGGCTCCCGCGGTTTCGCGACGCACCCCGGTCTGTTGCTGGATTCGCCGCAGCGACCATCCCAGCCGTCCCAGGGCAATGACTTGTTGTCTCTTTTCCTCGGTCAAGACGTTGCTCATGCCGACGAAGGCTACCCTGCCCTAAGTCGGAGTCAACGTCCCAGGCTCATTCTCATTGGCCGGTTTTCAGGTGACCATCATTGGCCGGATTTGGGTGACCGCTGAGGGCCTAGGCATCATCTTGATGAGAATGCCTCTTGACGCCCCACCTATGCTACGGCTGAGTGCTAGCAATCCATACGGTGAGCTGGTGGGAACTTCCGAGGAGGTGGGCATATGGCAACAAGAAGGGGCGCCAATCGCCCCAATGCGATGAAGTCAAGTGGGCCGAGGACTGCGCGGGGAAGAGCTATTTCGCGGCACACTACCGCAGGACACCAGTGGTGGGGGGAACATGCAACAGCGGAGGACCTTAATCGATCAGGAGGCTGGCTCGCCGGATACTGATCAGGCTCCTCCTGATGCTCGGGAGATAGCGCTGGTGAGACCGGCTCCTTTTTCCGAGTACGGCGATTTCATTCCGAAGCGGCCGAGCCGGGTCTCTGACTGCTCCATCAGGCCGACGTGCGACCGTGCGGCCGGGACGCACAATGCGTCCGAGGAAAACCAGGGCCTCAAGAAACCAGCGCCTATTGACGGCGGACCTATGCTACGGCTGACGCAAGCCGTAGGTGAGCCGGTGAAAACGTCCCGGGAGGTCATGTATGGCAACGATAAAAACCACCAAGCGCTGGCATAAGAAATCAACCGGGCTCAGTGCCGCGGAGCGAAATACCAACTTGCGGGCCAACGCGGTGAAGAACGGGTGGGGGTGGCTGATCCAGCAGCGGAACCCGTCACTTACAACCAAGTGGATGGCCCGGCAGCTACTCCGGAGGCTGCTCCTGATGGATGCGAGAAAGGGACGGCATTGACCAGACGGGGCCATCTGGAAGCCCCGACAATGCAGCCGGTCTAGCTGACCAGACCTGTTTTTCCCGGACAATGCTGATCCATGCGGTTCGGCAGCGAGATTGCCGATCCCGCTGGTAAACCGGTACCTTAGCGCCCGCTGGATGCTCTGCTCTAGGTTGGCTGCTGAGGCTGGCCAATCCTTAATGATCGCCGTACCCGTTTATTTGCTTGGTCGAGGAGCCCGCAGAGCCGCCGGGCGTTATTTGGTTAGCGAAAGTCATAGCCGCCGAAGTTGATGCCCAACTGCCGCACGGCAGCAGTTTCTCGGCATGTGCTTGCCTGCCGCGGCAAATAGGACCGCCTTCAGGCAGCGAAGCGGATTTTGAACCCGGGACCGGCTCTGCAGCAAAGCCTCTTTCGACCAAAAAAGCGATAGGCACTTGACGGGTCGGATAAGTTAAGCCCAGAGCAGCATCCGTAGTAGCTGGCTGCAAGTGCGTAAGGAGGATTTAATGGAAAACAACGGTAATCATGATAACCGAGCAGTCACAGAGACCAACGGAATCGCAACGCCGGGGACCGTAGCTAAGGCCGCTGACAGCCACGTCGCCGCGAAAATAGCCGAAACACCAAAGAGACGGCGGCCTGTTTCCGACAGGAAAAGAGAAGCGAATCGCCGCAACGCGAAAAAATCAACCGGACCAAAGACCCTGCGAGGTAAGGCGAACACTCGGTTGAATGCGCTCAAACACGGTCTGCTTGCCAGCGCAATCCTGCTCTTTGCAAATGGGGAGGAGAAGCCCGTTTTCGAGCACATATTACGTCAAGAATGGCAGGTATGGGAGCCTGAGGGGTATAGAGAGGAGCTTTGCGTGCAGCAGATCGCGATCTGCCGCTGGAAACAAAGGCGCGCTCTGCTCTGGGAATTGAGACAGCAGAGGGAGGCCTCTCGGTTGGAGTGGGGCCTTCGGCAGAAAACGGAAGCCGGACCTCTTAATTGGTCTCTGGAAACCACCAGTGAACCTTATGGTATTGGTGGGGAGCCGCCCCCCGAGATCCTGGTGGGTAACGAAATGCCAGCGCCGGGGGATCTGAGTCTTCTCATTCGTTACGATACCAATATTCATCGGCAGTTGCAGCAAGCAACCGCTTACCTGAAAGAGCTGCAACGGGAACGAAAGGACAAATCCGTCGCGATCGAGCAATTCTATAAAGGCAGGGATGGATAATTGATTGAAATTTACGAAACAAACCCAAGAACTCGTTTATTTTCAGCAGAGATGTGCGGAGGATGAATGATTCCAGTCTCGCTGCGATGGCTGCGAGGAGGTGATCGCCACAGCAGGGCTTTGCCATGTACAAGCAATGGCTGGTGTGAAGGAGAAGCTGGCGCGAAATCCGACCGGTGACCTTCCAGTTTGCAGAAAGGTTAGCCCTTATCTCGCGCGCTGCTGGCGCGAATACCGCTGTGCCTGCGCCAGCAGCGCATCGCGCCGACAGGAGACGATTCGATGGCGGGAACTGGAATTCTCCGGACGTTTTGCAAAACCATTTGCGGTGCCTGCACATCCTACCCGGCAGAAAGATGTTTTCGGACGCGCTGTTTGCACTCTGCCGCCATATGATACGGTCGGAAGGCAATCGTCGCCCTGACGAAACAGGCGGTCCGACCAAAGCGGGTCCCATGCTGCAGTGGTGGCAAAAAGCAGGCCTGAACAAGGCAGGTTGGTGGCCCCTGGCCCTAGCCCTGATTCTCACCTTGGTGTTCGCCCTGACTGTGGTGGGGCAGGATACCACCGATGTCCACATTACCCCGCGAGTTGATCCCACGGCAAAGCTACCCGCGCCTGATCCAGGTCTCCGCGCCGGCCTGCCGATCCTCAAATCGAACGTTAATCTTGTGCTGGTGCCCGTAACCGTTACCGATCCCATGGACCGGTTGGTGACCGGCCTGGATAAGAGCAACTTCACTATTTATCAGGACAAGCAAGCGGAACAAATCCGAAATCTGTCCAGCGATGACGCGCCTATCTCGGTGGGAGTGATCCTCGATATCAGCGGCAGCATGGGCGACAAGATTCAGAGGGCGCGTGAGGCGGTCTCGCAATTCCTGGAGACTGCCAACCCGGAGGATGAGTTCTTCCTCATCACCTTCTCTGACGGCCCGCACCTGGTTTCTCCCTTCACCAGCCGGGTGCAGGACATCGAAAGCCAGTTGCCAACCGTCGAGTCCAAGGGCATGACCGCCCTGCTCGACGCCATTTACCTGGGCATAGACGAGATGCATCATGCTCAGTAC
>DASSIO010000206.1:0-5272 GCA_035691825.1 Terriglobales bacterium
CGTGATCATAATCCGCGACCTGCCGCCGGAGGAGTTGACGGTGAGCGTGGATTCCGACCTGGTGAAGCAGGCGCTGCTCAACGTGGTCAACAATGGCGTGCAAGCCATGCCCGAGGGCGGCACGCTGACCATGACCGCCACGCGCACCAACGGTGTCGCCACCGTGGACATTCACGACCAGGGGCACGGCATTCCCGCCGACGTGCGCGACAAGATTTTCAATCTTTATTTCACGACTAAGAAGTCCGGCAGCGGCATCGGCCTGCCCATGACCTATCGCATCATGCAACTGCACCATGGCGACATTGAGTTCGATTCAGCGGAAAACCAGGGAACGACTTTCCACCTCACCTTCCCGCTGCTGCAGGCCGCCCCCGAACCCACGCCCGAGGTTGTCTCCGAGGCGTAGGAGGAACTCGCCTTCACCTTCATCAGGCCGGTCACTTTGCCCCAGAGTTGGTGCAAATGTGACAGAGTACGTGAACGCGGATGAAGCAATTCTCGCTGTTGCCGGACACTCTTAGGCGGGCACTCGCGATAAGCCGTGCGAGACTGGTGGTTTTCAGCTTTGAGGAAAGTGTATTCGGTGAAGCAAATCCCGAAAGCGGGGATTGGAACGAAGCTTGTCCATGCGCGGATCGACCTGCAACCACAGCAATGAGGCGTCGTGCTTAGCGTAGCACCGCTCCAACAGATCGAGAGCCTTCTCCTCGTGTTCAGTCTCAGCGTAAAGTGTAGCTATCAAATACGCATCGTCGTCGCGGTTGATTGCGTCATGGATTTCCGGGCGAGCCGTTTCGAACCACTTGCGGCTTCGCTCCGCGCCCGATGGGGAGTAAATCTTTTGAAATAACGAGCACCGTCGCTGAAATACGGCTTTGGTGAAGGGATCAATGTTTGGCATTGCCGGAATTTTCAGGCACTCGGAGACAGCTTCGTTATACCTCCCCTGTAGCTCATAAGTTCTCACCAGGCCCCATCTTGACCGCCGGTAATTGGGGTTTATTTGCAGCACGTTGCGGAACTGATTGGCTGCATCATCATATCGGCGCGCATACAAAAGCACCCAGCCCTCAAAATCAGCCAAATGGAGGGACAGAGGGTCCAGTTCGTGAGCCCGCCGCGCCTGCTCAAGAGCTTCATCGGGACGTCCGACTTGCATTAAGTAATACGCGTAATCCTCGTAGGTGACCGCTGAGTTGGGATCGAGTTCAAGAGCGCGTCTATACTGCCGCTCAGCGGCGGTGAAGTCCCATGCAACTGAGAGATAGTAGTCGCCCAGTTCAGAGTGGCCTTCGGCCAGTTCGTCATCCAGTTCAATCGCCTTCTGCGCCGCAGCTACTTTCTTCGCATTCGCCTCATCCCACGAGAGCAAGTTGAAGCCGTACCCGACGTCATAGCAACGGGCCAGCCCGGCATACGCGGCTGCATACTTGGGATCATCGGCAATTGCCTGCTGAAAGTATTGCAAGCACCGCTCCGCGCCCTCCCTGTCGTCTTTATCGAAGAAGTAGTTGGCTCGAAAATAAGCTTCACGCGCTTCCGGGGTGGGCTCGGGTTTGTCCTTCAGCGGGCGCTGCAGCTGAGACGTAAGCTTGACTCCCAGGCTACGGGCAATGTTCCGGGATACGTCCTGTTCCAAACCTGAGATATCTCCGACACTGCGGTCATACCTTTGAGCCCAAACGACCTCGCCCGTATCAGCCCGGACCAGGCTCGCCCGAACGCGCACCCGGTTATCCGATCGCTGGACCGTTCCCGTGACCACAGCATCAACGTTTAGTTCCTTGGCGATCTGCTGGAGGGTCTTTTGCGAGTCGGCGTAGTGCGTCGCGGAGGCGCGGGAGATCACGCGCAGCTCGCCCAGCTTGGCCAAATCCATCGTCAACTCGTCCGTCAGGCCGCGAACCAAGTATTCCTGCGCGGGGTCATTGGACGGCTCCTTCAGCGGCAGCACCACCAGGGAACGTATCGCCGATTGGCTGGCAGAATGGCCGAAGCGCTCGTAGGCGATCACCGCGCTGAGCACCACGAGAAGTGCAAGGGAGGCAAGTAAGTAAAGCGGGGCGGCGGACTGCCTGATGGGCACGACCGGAGGGACCAGCCGATACCCCTTCCTGGGAATAGTCTGAATTACGTGCGGCTCCTTCGGATCGTCGCCAAACGCTTTGCGCAACTCGGAAATACAGCGGGTGAGTACGTCATCGGTGACAAACGTTTCCCGCCAAACCCGGCGCAGCAGCTCGTCTTTGGAGACGGTCTCGCCCGGGTGTTCGGCCAGGCAAAGCAGCACTTCCACCATCTTTGGCTCCAGACGAATGGTCGTGCCGTTGCGGGAGATCGCGTTCTGGCTGGGCTGGATTATCCACGCGCCCAATTGGAAGCGGCTGGACATCGGTCCCCACACGTAAGTGACGGAATTATAGCCCGGTTTGGCGAAACCTCGGAAAAACCTTTGCCGAACCTCGGCGGTACCTCAGGACTTCGGAGCCCATAAGCGGTACAAGGCCTGCAGTCACACGCCGGGTGGGGCGGCTGCGTTGGGCCTGTGGTTCCGCTCCGGCCTGGACAAAGGAGTATTTCCCATGAAGCTATCGGCAATCTGCGTAGTTGCAGCAGCCATTGTATTGTTCGCTGCAGCGCCACGGGCACAGAGCAGCTGCACAACCCCAAACAGCATTCTGCACTCCACCTACGGTTGGGAAGACCACGGGCTGGCAGCCGCCGGCAATAGCCAAGGACCGACAATCGGCGCTTATGCGCCTCTCGTGCGCTTTGGATACTTCACCTTTAATGGAAACGGAAATTTCTCCGGAGCACATGACACGAACTTCGGCGGTGGATTACTCCCTCACGTCGATGCTGGCACTTACAGCGTGAATTCAGATTGCACTACGGGTACAATTTCCTTCACTACCGGTGCCGGCATCGTTCTGAGCATCGTGATTACCAGCGGAGGCCAAGAAATCAAATTTATCGGAGCAAACGAGGCCATAGTTGATTCCGGCAGCCTGCGATTGATGGCGGCATCGTGCTCCGCTAGTGTCCTCAACGGTAGTTCGTATAGCTACTCTACGGACGGTCTCGTCGCGGCTGGGAATGGGAACAGCTTCCCGCGCGTCGGTGGCTTCGTGCCCTTCGTGCACGGAGGTCAGATTTCATTCGGGGCCGATGGCAGCATTTCGGGAGTAGATAACGAAAACCTCGGTGCCACACTTATGCCGGGGCAGCCGATTGCCGGTACCTACACTGTGAACTCCGACTGTACTGGAACGACCAACATGACGATTGGCGGAGTTGACAGCAGTTGGCATTTCATCGTCCTTCAGGGTGCTGATCAGATCATCTTTATTGGGACGCCGACTGGCGACATCTGGGCTGGCACTCTCACCAAGCAATAGGCAGGTTCATCAACCCCGGCCAATGCTCATGTGCCGAGGCGAATCGGGCGCGACATTGACGAGAGAACGTCATTCATAGGCCATCAGGACTGTTAACGGTTCTTAAGATTTGATAAACAGTCGACGACGTTTTACTGAAGGAGGCAAAACAATGCACAAAGTCCCCGTTCCTCCATGGAAAACTCTCCTGGAGCGAAAGACGGCGGAGCATTACCGTCGTTTTCACCCTCAACTATTTACCCGCCGGGGATTCATCGGTGCGGCCGCGGGAGTGGCCGGATTGGCCGCAGCTTCCAGGTTTAGGGTCGTGCCACTCGCGCTGGGCGACAATAGGAAGACCACCGCAGAGCCGAATCCCATCCCTGGTGGCGCGACCGCATTCGGCTTTCATGTCCATCACAATCCACTGCCAAACGATCCGGCCGTACCGCTTAGCGGCCTCAATGATCCGTCAGAGATCGGGGACTTCAATGGTGTGATCATCGCTACGATGATCCGCGGCGGCGGCACTGGGACGGGCGTCACCTTCCCAGGGCATGACGCGACCGGCCCGCTGGCGTTTCGAGCCGACATGGGAGCCATGCAGGGCGAGTACGTCGGCGAGGATGGCAAACACCACCACGGGTCGTTCGTGTTCATTTGACTGGACATCTACACCGGTCCGGCTGGATCGGCCAATGTCGCCCAACAAATCCACGACTACAGTCCAGGAACTGCGCCCAACGGGCTTTTCTGGGTCATCCCAACATCGGACGATACAATCACGGCCGATCTCGACGAGGGCATCGCTTCTCTGCGGGTGCGCGATGTGCCGGTGAGGGATTCTCACGACCTGCTCAACAACCTCACTGGTGGGCAAGGCTTCACCGGGTTTGGGTTGGATATTCCACCCATCGCGCCGGTATCGGCCACAGTGTCGTTCGACATCGAGTGGAGCGGCGTGATTACCTCTGAGAAGGTCGTAAACGAGATGCAGACGTTCCGCGGCCATTACGTGCGAACCGGCGCGACCATCGATTGGACAGCTAGTTCGCAGGGAGGTTTCACATTTGTATCGGAGCCCCCGAATCCCGAGCGCAACCGATATTCGATCATTGGGCACGAGCAAAACGGGGTGTTCTTCCACCCCGACGGTGCCGACTGAAAAGTACCACAGGGCGCTGCCAACAAAAACGGCCTCTCAATGAGAGGCCGTTCCATTTTGGGGGCACCACCTTGGCTGAGTAGGAGTTCAAATACGGTTCGTGCCAGGTTGAGGCGGCTACTCCTGCGGCAAATAGCGGTTTCAATTGACCTGAAATCCCCATTTCACGCTTGAGGATTTGCACCAGAGACGGTGCAGAGAAACTAAACGCCCAGCTCTGCGCAACAACTCACGAGGCTGAAGTGTTTACAATATGAGTGATGCGGTCCGCACTACTTTGTCTGCTGCTGGCGGCGCTGAGCTGGCCGGCGCTCGCCCGACAGGATCAATCGCAAACTCCTCCGGCACAAGCTCCGCCTGCGCAAACCGCCCCCGCCCGGCAGGATCAGTTGCAAACTGCTCCGACGACGGCTCCGCCTCCATCGTCCCAGGCTCCGGCCCAGCCTTCCAGTTCAACTGGCGCCCAGGAAGCGCCGGCCACAGAAGCGCCGCCGTTATCCGCTCAGGCTCCAGAGAAGAAAGCGTCCAAGAAAAAAAACGCTAAGAGGACCACGAAGAAACACAAGAAGGCGAAGGTCAAAAAGACGCCCGAGACCACCGCCGACGCCGGCCCACGGCGCATTGTGATTCGCCGTGGCGGCACCAGCGAAACCGGCGGGCAGCTCGAGCCAGGCGTGCCTCAAACCGAAGCCGACCATCAGCGCCAGGCTACGGAGCAAATTCTGCA
>DASSIO010000207.1:0-3077 GCA_035691825.1 Terriglobales bacterium
TATGGCCAACAGCAGGAGTATCGGCACGCCGCGTACGGACATCTATTCGTATCCCCTCTACCGCGACCTGCGGGATGGCAACGACGTATTTTCCGGGATGGCAGCATCGGGGCAAGAACACCGAGTGGCAGTGGAAACGCCGGGTTCTGGCGTTGTCACCGAGGACGCAACGGTAAACCTGGTATCCGGCAATTACTTTTCCGTGCTGGGCGTATTCCCGTTTCGCGGACGCAATCTGGTGCCGGAAGATGATCGAGCCAAATCCTTGAACCCGGTTGCGGTGGTCAGTTACGAGTTCTGGATCAGGAAGCTTGCCGAAAATCCGGCTGTTATCGGGCAGACGGTGCGGCTCAACAAATATCCTTACGTAATTATTGGAATCGCCGCACCTGGATTCTTTGGGGACACCGTTGACGAGAAGCAGGATTTCTGGGTGCCCATGAACATGCAACCGCAGATGATGCCGGGGCGGCCCTGGCTCGACGATATTCACGCTTCCTGGCTGCGCGTGATGGCACGTCTCAAGCCCGGTGTGAGCAGGAGTCAGGCGGAGGCCAATCTGGATGTCCTGTTTCAGCAATGGCTGCAGGGTCCGCAGGGGCGGTCGCTTGATCCGGGCGATCAGCAGGCGCTCAAGCAGCAAAAAATATCCGTTGTTCCCGGCGGCGGGGGCTTCTCTGGATTGCGGCCGGAGTTCTCCCGTCCGCTGCTTCTCCTGATGGCGATTGTTGGCCTCGTCCTGGTGATCGCGTGTGTGAACGTGGCCAACCTGATGTTGGCACGGGCCAATTCACGCCAGCGGGAAATAGCGGTGCGACTGGCGATCGGCGCCAGCCCCGCCCATTTGATCCGGCAACTGCTGACTGAAAGTGCCTTACTTGCTTTCGCCGGCGGTCTTGCCGGATTGCTTGTGGCGCATTGGGGAACGGCGAGCCTTTTGAAGCTTAGTCTAAGCGCGCGTGCCGCCGAAGGATTGCGCGTGAGCCCGGATTGGCGCGTCCTGGTCTTTACCGCCTGCGTGTGTCTTGTGACCGGGCTGCTCTTTGGGTTGGCGCCTGCTCTGCGTTCTGCGAAGCTCGCCGTTGCACCCACGCTCAAGGAAAACACCGTGGCGCAGGCCGGTTCTGGACGGTTTCCTCTTGGCAAGATTCTGGTTGCTTCGCAAGTTGCTGTCTGTCTGCTGGTGTTGTTTGCCGCGGGATTGCTGGTGCGTAGCCTCAAGAACTTGAGAGATCTCGATCTGGGATACAGCCGCGACAACATCCTCATGGCCAGAGTGGACCCCGTTGCCGCCGGTTACAAGCCGGCCCAACTGATCGAGTACGAACGCGAGATGAGCGCACGGCTCGCGGCGCTTCCTGGAGTGCGTAGCGTCACCGCTTCAGAAAACGGCCTGTTTAGCGGTACCGAATCCGCGGATCAAATGAAAATTGAAGGCTATACGCCTTCGCGCGATAAGGACCGGGTGGTGTATTGGGACCAGGTCGGCGCCAATTACTTCCACGCCCTGGGCATTCCCATTCTGGCCGGGCGTGAGTTTGGTCCACAAGATACACCCACCTCCCTGAAAGTTGCAATCATCAATGAGAGCATGACGAAGTTCTACTTCGGCCATGCGAACCCAATTGGCCGCAAGATGTGGATTGACGATCAAGAGCACAAAGATCAGCCAATGGAGATTGTAGGAGTAGCCCGCGATGTGCGCGATCATACTTTGCGCGGGCCGGTGCAGCGCCGTTTCTACGTGCCCACAGGGCAGGCGCTGGATGCAATCTATGCCATCAATTTCGAGATTCAGACCGCCGGCAAACCTCAAGATCTCACCGAACCAGTGCGGAAGGCCTTTGCTGCACTGGACGCGAATGTGCCGGTATCGCGGATCCGGACCCTCGACGAACTCGTGGATTCGTCGATCTCCAAAGACATCCTGGTCGCACGTCTCTCCACGTTTTTTGGCTTGCTGGCCCTGGTGCTTGCCTGTGTGGGACTTTATGGAGTCATGTCTTATACGGTCAGCCGCCGCACGCGTGAAATTGGCGTGCGCATGGCGCTCGGGGCGCAGCGAACACAGGTGCTTGGCATGGTATTGAATGAGGGCCTGAAACTAGTGCTCATAGGGATCGTGGTTGGAATTCCCGTAGCTTTGCTGGCGAGCCGCGTATTCAGCTCTATGCTCTTCGGTCTGAGTCCGGCTGACCCCCTCTCAATGCTGACGGTGATTGCGGTGCTGGGCAGCATCGCTACACTCGCTGGCTTAATTCCCGCAAGGCGCGCAACAAAGGTCGATCCGATGGTAGCTTTGCGCTATGAATGAGAAAATAGGAGAATAGCTTTCCACGGTTCCAAAAAGGACACATGATTCAACTTCGCAACGTTGAAAAAACCATTAAGAGCCCCGCAGGGACGGTTTGGTTGCTGCGCCGCATCAATATCGACATAAAAGAGGGTGAGTTTGTCACCATCATGGGGCCATCCGGGGCGGGGAAGACCACGCTGCTGAGCATCGTGGGCATGTTGGACGATGGCTGGGCAGGCGAATATGTTTTTGCCGAGCAGTTGGTGCATAAGCTCGACCGCAAGAAGCGGGCGGAGCTGAATCGCAGGTATGTTGGCTTTGTGTTCCAGAGCTATCACCTGCTCGATAACCTGACGGTGCAGGAAAACATAGACGTGCCGCTTTCTTATCGCGATATTCCGCGGGCGCAACGGGCGTCGATGGTGGCGGACATCCTGGACAGGTTCCAGATCGTCGGCAAAAAAGATTTGTATCCGAACCAGCTCTCTGGTGGACAGCAGCAGTTGGTGGGCGTGGCGCGAGCCGTTGCCGGAAATCCGAAACTGATTCTGGCCGACGAGCCTACCGGCAATCTGCATTCGGGCCAGGCCAAGGAAATCATGGAGCTGTTTCGCAGGTTGAACCAGCAGGGAACAACGATCATCCAAGTGACGCACTCGGAATCGAACGCGGCGTTTGGCAACCGCATCATCCAACTGAAAGATGGATGGATTGTGGAAGATTCGGCGACAGTCCCGGGCAGCGCGACAGCCTAGGCAAGCAGGAGAATTGTGGTGTCGAC
>DASSIO010000208.1:0-12156 GCA_035691825.1 Terriglobales bacterium
CGCCGGATGGCAAGTCCTTCAAGTTTTTGATTTCAGACATGTTAAAATATTTCTTGACCCGTACTATGCCTATGTGTTAACATAAAGTGTGCTCACCAGCCACAAAGCCTCCCAATCACGTCTTTCGTATCCCCCTCTGCATTCAGGGCTCTCTGCCAACTCTTTTCCTCTTCAACCTCTTTGTTTCCATACCGTTGCGCACTCTTTTCGAATTCCTCATTCTCGTCGCAAAATGTGCCCTTTAGAATCAGCAGCTTACGCACTATCGTGCACTTACGAAATTAGCAACCCTTTTCTTTTCAAGCGATTCCGCACTCTTTGCAAAAACACCCGGGGTGGGGGTTACCCTCCCTACCCTATCCCTGGTCGAACATCGGCGGCATCCACATCCACGGCCACGGATCTCTGGATCAGTTCCAGCGAAACTACCACGCGCATCCCGCTCTTCTTTCTTTTCACTACGCCTTCCAGCCCGGCGAACGGCCCGCGAATGATCCGCACCCTTCTCCCAACCGTCAGAAAAGGATGTGGTTCCGCGCGCAAGCTTTGGCAAATTCCCGTTCGCAGGATTTCCATCTCCTCATCCGGAAGCGCTGTGGGCAATCCATTGAACCCGACCAGGCGGACGACGCTCGGAATCTGCACTACGCGCAGCCGCTCTCGCAGCGCCAGCCGCACAAACACATATCCCGGAAAAAGGGGCAGCTCCAGGGTCACGCGCCGGTCTTTCCACCTCCGCACGGAACTGTACAGCGGCAGAAAATGTTCCACCTCGCGCATTCCCAGCTCCGCCGCCACGCGTTTCTCATGCTGCGCACAGGTGTACGCCGCGTACCATCGTGGCTCAAGAAACGAATCTGGAAGCAGGTCAGATGCGTCGAAATCGCGCCCTTGCCCCGTTGTCCCGAGCATCACATTGGATAAACCCACAGCGCTCTCCCGATACAGCTTCGCCCCGTCACTCACAGGGCAATATGTGACCTAACCCTTTTATAATCTTCTACTTACATCCAGTGCTACGGCTTTGACTCTTCGCCGTGTGGCGAGTCGTTGCCGTTGTTATTGCTCGAAGAATCTCCTACGCTGGATTCCGCTCCGGCCCCGTTCCGTGACGCCCATCGCGTCCGCGCCTTTAACGTCGCGGCGACTTCCTGCGCCAACATCTTGCGCGGGTCGCGCGGGTCGGCTTGATTCCAGCGATCCGCCCCCACCACCCACACCACGCACAAGGAACCCGCCAAAAATGTCCCCAGGAACATAATCAGCAGCCGTGGAGGAAACGATTTCTTTTCGGGCACCGTTCCCGGATCCAATACCTTGACGCTGGGCGTTTCCTTTGCTTCTTGCACTTTGGCGAGTTCGTACTGTTCAGTCAGCAACTCGAACACCGTTTCCTGTATCTTCGCCCGGCGATAGTAGTCGGCGTACTTTGCTCCGAGAAGGGGCAGGCTATGAATGCTTGGATAAGGCATGCTAGCCGTCTCCGCCGCCTGCTCGCCGGTGTGCCCACCATTCGGGGCGGCCACGTTGTCGCCATCTTCTTGTTTTCCGCCGAGTTTCTCGAGCTGCTTGCGAAGCGAAGCGACGCGGGCTTGAAGGGATCTCACGCGAGAATTGTTGTCGGTGTAAATCTGCCGGAGCCCTTCAAGCTGCGATTGCGCCGCGATCATTTCACCTGCGATTGTTCCGGCCGCATCCAGCATGGCTTTGCCTTCTTGCTGGATGTCGAGAGTGTTGTTCTTGCTGGAAAATTGCGCTAGCTCATTCACGGCGGTATCGAGATCTCGCTTGGCAACCTTCAGCCGTTCTTCAAGGAACACGCGTTCGCGATGTGCCGAGGAAGTCGAAAGTTCGGAGACCAGCGAATTCAGTTCATCGACATATGCGTTCGCGAGTGCTGCCGACCGTTGTGCATCGTGATCGGTAACGCTAATGGTGATGATTCCGCTCTTTCGGTCTTCCGAAATCGAAGTGTTTTCATCCAATTTTTTGCGTGCATCCATGACAAGCCGAGTACCGTAGATTCTTCTCAAATCAAACTGCTGTATGAGGCGATCTTCTTCGGTCTGACTCCTCAAGACTCCGATAAACAGCGCGCCCGAGCTTTTCACGCCGAGCAGATCGCCGGCAATTGAACCAAGTCCGCCGCCAACCTTTGACGCCATTGCCGCCATCATCGCGAGCCCGGAGGTAGATTGCGTATCAGGAGGCATCAACTGCGCCGTCGACGTGTACGACTTTGGGATCAAGAATGCAACGAGCGTCGAAGCAAGTAATCCGACTGCGGTGATTCGGAAAAGCAATCGTCGAGAGTGCCAGACGAGGCGCAGGAGCTTTGCCTGCTGCTCTCGAAAATCCTCGAGGGTCATTTCCGACAGCAAAACCTCTTCCGCGACCGATTGCGGTGCGGTTTCAGGCTGTTGCTTGGCTGCTGTCTGCGTCACGTCTTGCTTTCTCCAAACGTTCTTAATCTACTTTTTCCAAGACTGGGGCCAGAAAACCAGTTGCAAGGAGGTCGTCACGTTGGACTGTGCGCCAGGAGTGATGATCGGATATAGCCAACGTTCGTACTGGAATGCGCTGGACACGCTTAAATCAATGCGGAGCCAAAAATTAGCGCTCAATGACACGTCTGTTAGCGAACCTCCGCCCGGCATATATTGCTGGCTAACCTTTTGGTGCCTGAAGCTCGCTTGAATGAAACTCCGTGGACTAAATCTATAGTTGCTCCAAGCTTGAAATCCCTGACTTTGTCGACCCATCCAGTTTCCGAGTAAGTTGCCATCATTAGCGTAAGCCCCGTTGGGGTACCGATTATTCGCGTAGAAAATACCGGGACCGTAGTGGGAGCCTGGCGTTCCGGTCTGGAGGCCGCCGGGCAGGTCTGTATAGCCGCCTTCGACTCGTAGATCCAGCCTATTGAACTTGGGAATCTGTGCTAGGTATAACCCAGACCAAATCGCCGCATTCCGCCAGTAGGCTATAGGCGAAAACTCATCTTCGACGAACGCCTCGGTGTAAAAATTCAATCCATCTTTCACGTGTGGAATTCGAAATGTAAAATCGAGTCCTGATCGTCGATCTCCCGGGTCCCCGGTGCCGCCTGGCTCGGTATTTCCACCAGAGTAGCTATGAATAAAGGTGTGAGACGTCAACGGAGTCGGACCGCCAGCAAACACTGCCGTGAATGAAAAACCGAGCTCAAAACCAGGTAAAGGTCTAAAACTGAACCGGGTTCCGTCCAAAAAGGGTTGACGACCTAGAGGCTGGCCAAACTGGCCCACGAGGCCCGTGTCGGTTTGGAAGACGAAATCATGCCCCCTAAGCTGCCCGAGGAACGTTTCAATGCGCCACGGGCCAAGCCAGCCCAAGAGCCAGGGCAGCTTGAACGGCGAGACACGATTGATGCGAAGCATGTTCACGGGAGCGGCATTGTCATTGAACATCAACGGCCCGCCCAGGCTGGGGCCCCACCACAAAGTCTGTGGCCCAAATGTAATTTGCCAGTTGGAAAAATTCAGACCAACATAGGCATCCAATAATTGAAAGCGGTTCACAGCAGCGATTGGCGTCGGCGGAGGAACAGAAGGAAGATGGTTGCTGGAGAAAATGAAGTCTCTGGCGCTTTGGGTTAATGGAGGCGCTGAGGGAGAATGTTCGTACTCCGCCCGTGCGTAAGCTACCAAATGACCGAGGGTCGTCCAGCTAGAAAAACCATCTGCAGAACTCAAGCCTTCCTGATAAGGTCTTCCGTAATCATTGATGATTGTCTGCCCAAAATTGAACCCATCAGTGAGAGGCTGTCCAGAGATTCCTGTGATGCGCGTGTAGACAGATTCCACTCGTGCCCCTACGTTCTCCCCCCCGCTCATCTCGCGGAGTTCACCAGCGAATTCCTGCGAGAGCTGCGCATAAATCTTTGTGGCTTCCGACGAGCTGCCGTCCTCGATATTTTGATTTTCAGCTTCGTTCAGCAGGCGGACGCATTCCAAGCGTGTCCACGGGCGCATTCCAAGCATTCCACTCCGCACATAGCCCATGGCAGCGAGGCGATCGAAGCCAGAGTAAATCCAACTATCCATGGGGACGTATGGTGAGCCCATATTGCTTGGAGACAGATTCCCATCGCTCCGGAAGAATTGGCTGACGGATCTCCACGCCTCGCCGCCGAGTTCCGGATCGTGATGCCGGCTGTAGATATTCTGAGCGATGAGGTTGCCCATGACGCTTCCGACGAATACATCTGAAGGAAAATGCTGGCGTGCCCGGATGCGCGAGTAGTCCACAAGTGTGGCTAATCCGTAGGCCATGATTTTCACGAAGGGGCTGGGATACTCGTGCGCGACGACTCCCGCCACTGACCACGCAGCGGCCGCGTGTTCCGAAGGGAAAGAAGTTCCGCTACTCTGAAAGAAGGGGCCGGTGCCATCGCCCTGGTACGGCCGCTGGCGCCGCAGCGAGTACTTGAATGTTTCGACAGCCACTAAGCTATTCAGCGCTGCTTCGCCCGCCAGAAACCCTGTCTCAGTCCAGTGTTCGTTGTGCTTGACATGGCCTAGCAACCACATGCCTCCGGCTCCCCCGATGAGGGCGCCGATGCCAGCATTGGAAAGGGTCTTGTAGTGGCTGATGGTCGTAGGATTTTGCGAGATGTGTTTGCTGTAGTCGCTGTCTGTCACAAAAAGACCAGCAGTGAAGCCGCTCATCGGCACGAGCCACTGAGTATCCGAAAAACGCAGCTTGGCGGGACTCGTCCAGATTTGTTCCTGGTCTTGTACGAATTCCTTTGCTAGCCCTCTCACGCTGTGCGCCGGGGCAGAAAATGCTGGCGAATCGGGCTCATTCACGATTTTCTTTTTCTGATCTTTCGCCTTTGCTTCTGTGCCAGGGGCGCTTTGTTTCGCAGCCGTCTTGCTCTCCTCCTGTGCCTGTGGAGTAGCGGGCCGGGTAACCTCCGCAGTGACCGTCAGACTCGACGCTGCCCAGCTAAACGCCAGCACGATGAGAAACCCCCGCATCATTTAAACCCTTCTTCACGGATGAATGTACGCTACTGCCAAAGCGATAGAGGAAGCCATCGACGCTGATTGCATGATCAGTGCCCAGTTACGACCGCCGATCTTTGGCGCTTTTTCGGGCACCACGATCGTGTCTCCAGCTCGCAAGGTTGCACTCATGGGATCGCCTCCCCACCAACCGCTACTGTTGTTCTTTGCGGAGATCACGGAGCCGTCCGCTCGGATCACGAAAACCGCCTTCTTGTCTGCGAGTTGGGTCACTCCGCCGGCCTGGCTCAGATACCACTTGGCGCTGTGGCCTGGCCGATAACTGATCGCCGTCGGATTGAAAACTTGTCCATTCACCATCACGTACCCCGTTTTCTTTGGGACAAAAAGAACGTCGCCATCGCGAACCTGCACGTCCGCTTCTGTGTTTTGCCACGACTTCATATCTGGCGAGATATGAATCACTACTCGGCCAATCGGTTCGCTTGCTTGAAGTTGAGCGAGAGCTGCTTCGGTCTGACCGATAGCCGTCAACTTGGCGTTCTTCTGATCGGCATCTGCCTCCGGCAGCGCCTTGAGCGTAACTTGTTCAGCTTTCACGCGCTGGACAAGTTCCATATGGGACTTCAACTCCAGGTCGCGCACTTCACGCCTCATCAACACAGCCCCGTATGAATAGGCTTCCGAATCAAATCCGCCGCTTCTAGCGAGAACCGAACTCAGCCGCTCTCCGGGCTCGATGCCGTACGTGCCTGGGTGCAAGACTTCGCCGCGCACAGTGATCGAAGCACCAATATCGCTCCAGCGCGGAAGCTGACGAATCGTTAGAACGTCTCCATCACGCAGGGGCACATCATTCTTCGCATCTCCGCTCATTGCCGCGGTTAGATTCACCTCCATTCGATCGCTGGGAGTCGTCCGGGAAGCATTTGGGTCAAACCGGGAGAGATCCGCACTCTCCGTATAGGCGCTGCGCTTGGTGCCGCCGGCCACTCGGACCAAATCTTCGACATGCATGTTCGTGGTCAGCGGATAACGCCCTGGCTTAGCGACCTCTCCGCTGATGTAGACCGTTGGCGGATCGACTCGAGAGGGATTCCGGTGGATCAGCAAGCGGTCGCGGGGCTCGAGGAGGATGTTGTCGAGCGGATCGCCCGCCAGGGCTTCGCGCAGATCGACACTCAGAATTTTCAGCGAGCCATCGGGCTGCGTGCGGAACAGCTGTGCGGAATCGAGCGAAGCGTCTTGTGTAACTCCACCCGCCAGATAGACTGCGTCCCGCAAATGAGCTTGGCCGGATGTGCGATATTTGCCGGGCTCACGAACCTCGCCGCCAACCCAAACTTCCGGAGCGGGTTGAAAATCGTACAAACTGAAGATGCGAACGGTATCCAGTGGTTGGAGTTTCGGCCCCGAGTTCGGATTCGCGAGAGCCGCGGACAGATCGAAACTTTCGACGCTTGGATGAAAATCCGGAGAATTTAACCTGACGATTTCCGCGTAGTGCGGCGCAGGTTCCGGCAATAGATCTTTGTATGAACCAATAAGATCAGACAGCTTCATCCCTTGTTTATAGGAATATCGACCAGGCCGCAATACATGTCCTTGAAGAAAGATCGCATCTTCGTTGTAAGGCGCGATTGGAAAGATATGGATTTCATCGCCGTCGCTGACCTTGAACTCATCTAGTTTTTTCTTGGCGGAATCCGCGTCCTCCGCCGGCGAAAGGTCAAGGGCCAGCATCGTGCGTTTATCATGCGCTTCAACCCGTTGAACCTCGATATGACGGAGCGTCGCCGTCGGCAGTATTCCGCCAGCTAGATCAAGCACGTCCGATAGAGAACTTTCACCGTGAAGTTCGTAGATAGCCGGCCGACGCACCATTCCGTCTACGGTCACTTGAGGTCCGATGGACGGGACCAGCAAGGTGTTGCCATTCTCCAGTCTCCCCATGCCGGACCGTACGCCGTGCAAAAGAAGATCGTAACCGTCTACCTCTTCAACGAGCTGTTTGCCACGATAGTGTTTGAGTGCGCGCAGGGAACCGCGAGCGGTTACTCCTCCCGCCGCAAACAACGCGTTTAATGGAGTCGAAAGCGAACTGATGTCGTATGCTCCCGGTGCCGCAACATCCCCGACAACATAAACGCGAACCGTTCTCAAACGAGCAAGCGAGACATCAGCGGAGACATCCCGGTACTCAGTTCGTAGCACCTGCTGCACCGCAGACTGCACGTCACCCAGATTCCGGCCGCTGACGAGAAGTGGTCCCGCCTCGGGCAGCGAGACTCGTCCCTCGCGATCGACGACGCGGAAGAGGCGCTGGGAAACTCCACCCCAGAGATCGATCTCGAGACTGTCACCAGGTCCGAGGACGTAATCCGGGCCAACGGGCAGATCCATGGGAATCGCTTGCGGGTCATTTGCGGTGTTGCGAAAAACATCCATGCCAAAGCGTTCCGTGGGTCGCTGGCGAGCTGAGGTCTGGACGTACATGTCGTAAAGTGAGGGGATGTCGGCGTAGGGATTTGCGCGATGGACCATTCGAACGGGGGCCATGTCCTCGCCCGTTCTGACCGCTGAAGCGCTCGAGCGCGGAGGCCGCTCAGATCCGTATTTGCCAGGCAACAGATCGCTGGTAAGCCTCGGATCTGCCGGCATGGATGGCATGGCTTGACTGGGAAGGATGTTATCGGTTGGCCCCTCACTGGGGTTTTGAGGGCGTCCTATATTGTTCGTATCGCGTTTGGTAGAGCCGGAAGCCAATTGGAGAGCCGGCGACGAACCGTCAGCACCCAATCCATTCAGCGGATCGATATCCTGGGGTATCCCGTCTGCTCGAAGAATTCGCGACGGGCTCTGCGACGGCGTTTGATCCGGGCCGGTCTGCGGGTTCGTCGTGGGCGCGGACATGCCATTGGGAGTGCGTACATTTTGGCGCCCTGTGGGCGTTTGCTGCGGACAGTCTTCTTCGCGGCGTGGATCGCACGCAGCGGTGCGCTCAAATTCCCGATCGTTTCTTTGCGGTTTAAGTGACTCTGAATCTTCCTGCGCTTCAATCTGAACAAGGTGGCGTGCCCGCTCCTGAAGGACTAGTTGCTTTTCTTTTGCATAATCCGAATCTGGATTCGGAGTCGGCATCAAGTAGCCATAGCGCTGCAATAGGCGGGTGGCGACGGATCGAAACGCAACATCACGCTCTAAACGTTCAAAAATTGCCTGGTCCGTCAATTTCGAGTCTTCGACAACCTGACCGTTGTCCGTCGCCTCCTTAGCTATCCAGCGTTTTAACTCCACTAGCAGGCCTTCATCTTTGATGAGCACCGTTCGAATTTGAATTGCGGAAGCCGCCACGCGGCGCAGGTTTTCCTGGCTCAAGTCGGGAGATTGTCCGATGGTGTCGTCCGGCCGAGCTTGCTCGTTCGTCCTGTGCGGGCTTTCAGCCGATTGCTGAGCCAGGACAGACGGGCAAATGGAAAACGTCAAACCGAGTATCGTGAAAAGAATCTTCGATTTTTTAAAGCTCACCATGGTTTCACCTAGTGCTGGGCATGAACTCCTTCAATGGGCTTTTTGTGCAGACATCGAGCTTCGCAAGGCGTTCAGCATTCCTTCCTCTGACGCCTCGATGTTGCTCGAATGGATATCGAGTGAAGCCCAGTAGTACACGACATAATTCCTCGCCGGTGCGACCGCGATGACGCGCACCTCGGGATGCTCACGAAGCAACTCATCGCAAACTGGCGGCCTGCTTCCCGGCTGATCCAGGGCGATGACAACGAAATCTGGCCTCGTTCTTTTCACACTCCCGATAATCTCCGAATCGACTTCAACCTCGCCGACGATTTCCACGTCATCGTGGTCCGCGAAGGTCGCGAGAATCGTTTCGCGCATGAGCCGGGGACGGTTTGCTACAAGGACCCGTATAGTTTTTTCCATCGCGTACTCCGTACCGCCCCAGTATCCGGGCCAAAGCAGGCCAGCGTAAGAATCAAATCCAAACTATTGGAAT
Organism: Terriglobales bacterium; assembly: GCA_035691825.1. Classification (GTDB taxonomy): domain Bacteria; phylum Acidobacteriota; class Terriglobia; order Terriglobales; family Acidobacteriaceae; genus Gp1-AA122. The sequence goes on from DASSIO010000208.1 coordinate 9,019, forward strand.
GAACCACGATGGGGTAGAGCGAGGAACTAGAAAATGATCCGCGGATACCAATTTTGACCCAGTCAAATTTGGTTTTATATCTAACATGTGAACTGTCGGCCAAACACGACATTTCGAGTTAGGCCACCGTTGCTCTAAATCGAACATCCAACACTCAGCACAAAAAACTGCATAAACAAAGGGCATGCAAACTGCCCTTCTTAGGGACACACTTGCTTAGGCATGGAGTACGTCACTCTTTCCAAATTACTTGAATAGAGAATCATTCGTGCTTGACAACAGTCAGGATTCAGTCTACTGTCTCCTGCGAACTTGGCGACAATGTGTTACCTAGTAACTCGTAGTCTTCGCTGAGTAGTGGCTCACACTGCAGACGGGAAGTTTACTTGAACGAGCTTATCCCCAGTTCGTCCATCCGCACTTTCCTACTAATAGAGAACCGCTTGCTGCGTGAAGCTCTCGCCCGGCTTTTCTCAAAGCGTGCCGATCTCCTCGTTGTAGGTCAGAGTGGGTATTCCGAAGAGTCTGCGCTCAACGTGTTTAAATCTGAATGCGATGTGCTGCTGATTGACTCCTTGCAGGCACCCTTGCTGCCGCGAACCAATATTCCAGAAAATTCAGATCGGGCTTCATTCAAAGTCGTCGTCATTGCGCGTGACTCCGACGAAAAACAATTTCTTGCTGCCGTCCGTTCCGGCGTCACGGGCTATTTGCTGCAGGACGCGTCTGCCTCGGACGTTGTTTCCGCCGTGCGAGCTGTTTCCAGAGGAGAGGCCGTGTGTCCTCCCCAGCTTTGCTCGGCCCTATTTCGATTCGTTGCGCAAAAGGCCCAGCCAGCGGTAACCCACGACCCATCCTCGAGGCCCGATCTCACTTTGCGCCAGCAACAACTGGTGACGCTCGTCGCCAAGGGTCTCACAAACAAAGAAATTGCTTCGCGCTTGAATCTCTCAGAATATACGGTGAGAAATCATATCCATAGAATCTTGAAACAGGTTGACGCCGGCAGCCGCAGTCAGGCCGTGGAGACAATTCGTTCTTACGGTTATTCGATAAGTTCATAAACCTCGTTGCCCTACCTGCTGTCTAGATCCACGGAGCAGCCCGCTAAGCACGCATTCCCACACACGCAGGCAACCTCGCTCACGGAAGTCCGAATATGCTGCTGCTCAAGCTGTGCGCGGTTTTAGATGACACAGAATCGAGCCGCGCCAATGTGTTTGGCTGCCGCGCGGCTTTCTAGCCAGCTCCTTGTGAACCTGGAGAATATGCCGAAGGACGAGCAGCGCATTAAATTCTCGCTACGATCAAATGATGACGATAAGGGGCTGACAAAGAAATTGTCGCTTCTGGCGAAGAGAGCAGCGGCAGATTGAGATCCTGTAGCGTGTTTTTTGTAGGGCCAGATGCTAATCCCGAATGATGGCGTCCTTACTGACATCAGGGTCAGCCGAGACCGCTGAATCAGTCTGGAGCAACCGGACCTCGTGTGTGCGGCTTCCTGCCAAGTGGATCGTTTTCGCGCGCAGAGATTGCAAGATTGCCTCATCCGCGTTCGCTAGCTCGACTACGGGCGCGGTGGATGCCGGAGCGGCCTGTACGTCCAGCGTATCGAACTGCAGATCCTCGATATCTTCCGCCGTGAGGCCCGAACGCCACGTGTCGGCCGGGGGCTGCCCCCAACGAATTTGAGCATCCTTCATGGAAAAGCCGCGGGCTTGGCGGTGCGCGATGGTGGTGCGCGTGTTTTCGTAGGGGGCCGAAGGGTCATGAGACACGAAGAGCCGGACGTTATCAAGGTGAATGTTCTCAAGCCAGCTGTCCGGATGACCGTTGATCGCCGATGTGCCAGTGCCGTGCGCAATTACGTTGGAGATCGAAATGTTTCTGATTTTGCCGGCAGGCGGTTCGTTCTCGCGCTTGGTTCCATCAACCTCGCTGCCGCGCCTGATGTTGAAATGAATCGGGTCGCCGTCTCCCCACCAGAACCAATCGAAGCGGCGCGTTTCGATCGAGACATTGGAAATCATAACGTCTTCCACCACGCCGCCGTCGAAAACCATGAACGCCAGCCCGCGATTCGATTTGGTGATGACAACGTTGTCGATGGTCACCCGGCGGACCGCGTTGGAATTACCATCGCAGAATTTCAGCGCGCTGGAGGCGGAGGACGGTCTGCAGTTAGTCACCGTCACATTTTCTGTGGGCAATGCCGGGCCCCAGATATTCGAAGACCACAGGACGATTGCGTCGTCGCTGGTCTCGATGGTCGAGTTGCAGACACTCACATCCTGGCAACCGTCCGGGTCGATGCCGTCCGCCCAGACGCCTTATTTGGCGCTTGAATAAACGTAGACGCCATCGATGACCAACCTTTCTCTTCGATTCTTCCACCCAAATCTCCCCAATAATATAAAATCAATGCGTTAGCTCTCGTGGGGCCCGTAGCTCAGCGGTTAGAGCAGCGGACTCATAATCCGTTGGTCCCAGGTTCAAATCCTGGCGGGCCCACCAACATTCCAAAGGACTTAGGTCAATCTTCTGAATCTTCCATTTTCTCGATTGTCGGGACTTTTGTCGGGACTCAAATCCATTTAGGCCTGGACTGCTTGTTCCACCGCGTCGGGGACGGCAGATGGGGTTTCAGACAAGATCGAATCACGCGTTTTCATCCTCGCGAATCTGGAACCGTCTGGCCTCATCCGGGTAATGTGGCAAACGAACTTAACTGCGAATTGCAGGAAGAGGTGACGGCCTCAATCGGAGACGTTTATCGCGGCGGGGGACTCGACCAATTCGCCGAGGCTGTTTCCTAATTCTTTCACCCAGGCGCTCGGGTTATGGCCGTGAATGAGCCGGCCAAGAAAACCTAGCCTTTCGGCTGCGTTGCCGCGGTTGTGTCGAATGTCATCCTTCGTGAGGCTCATGTAAAGGGCCAGAAACTCGGCCATGTCGACCGGCTTCGAGAAGAGGTAAGTCGCGTGGCCGAGTTGAGGCGTCTCCACGATCACCGCTCTTTCAAGATCGAAGATGTACTCCGAGCGAAACAGGTAAACGCGACGAGCACGCTTGCAGAGCTGCTTGTAATAGTAGGCGTCGTAGTCTGGCTTCCAGGTAATCAGCGCGACATCGAAATCG
>DASSIO010000209.1:0-2451 GCA_035691825.1 Terriglobales bacterium
TGGATATCCCTTGTTCGTCCTACCCGACCTGCCGCGGCGCATCTCCGCTCGCGTTTGAGCCGCGCCCGAATTGGCAGACTCGCCGTCATTGAAATAAGAATCTCCACCGACTTAACCGTCAGCGGGGACTTTAACTTTTCTTTAACTTTCCTTAATGCCCGCCGTGCATGCTGAAAGCATGACCACCCAAGAATCCCTCCAATTCCATATCCAGTCGAACGACCTCTTCGGCACCCTCGCGACCGAGATTGACCTCCTACGCCAGGATGCCCGCCGCGGCTACACGCGAAGGCATGACGCCGCACTCCAGCGCTTCCGAGACGATCTTATGATTCTGCAAAGCCGATGCCAGATCCTCGAAAAACCCGGAGTATCAAGCTCGGCACCCTTGTTGACGCTAACAGCTAACGCAGTCGCCTCAGTGTCTATAGACTCGATCAGTGGAGGAGGAATAATGACGACCACAACTGAAAAGAAGGCAAATCCCGCACTCATGAAACCAATGCGGCCATCCGCGGAACTAGCCGAGATCGTGGGAACGGAGCCGCTGCCGCGCACCGAAATCACAAAGAGGATTTGGGACTACATCAAAAAACACAACCTGCAAAACCCGGCGAACAAGCGCGAGATCATAGCTGATGAGAAGCTGGAGCGGGTATTCGGAGTCAAGTCCGTCAACATGTTCGAGATGACGAAGATCATCAACAAGCATCTGAGCGAATCATGAGCCGCGGACAAAAAAGGGCCAGCTTTCGCTGGCCCGAAACGCAAGGAGGTGGTGCAACTCTACTGCGGCGGCTGCTCAGACATCGCGCCGCCCTTTTTCTTTGATGCGTGCTCGCCCGCCATCTTCAAGGAAGTAACGTGGATTGTGTTCGCCGCCGTATCAATATGGCCGCGGAGGCTGACCTCGTGTCCTTCATGGCCTTTCACCGCGTCCGGGTTGTCGATTGACCAGCTCTTGCCCTCCTTGTCGGTGAGGGACTTGCCATCATCGCTGATCTTGCCCATGAGATGGCTTTTCGCATGGGCCTTCTTACCTGTCGTCTGGCCCTGGGACATTGAACCTTCCTGGCCCGACGGCTGCTGCGCTCCCGTATCCTGCGCGAGGGCGGAAAGCGACAGCCACAGTACCAGCGCAAATAGAGCTACCCCGAATTTTTTCATGTGCGTACCTCCGGGAAGGGCGCGGCCCTATTCTAGTCAAATTCCCACAGTGCTGCTGGTCATCATTTCTTCACACGTGAATCGCCCGCCCCGCGCTCCCACAGAACTAAAATTCCCGGCCACTTAGTAGCGTCCACTTAGCGTCCAACCGCCTCGCGCCAACCATAGAAGAACAAATTGTCGGCTCCAATTTAGCGTCCAGTTAGCGTCCAGTTTGCGGAGTTCCATAGGGAATCGAGAGGAACCGGTGGACCTAATGGACTACCTGTAACCGTATGCACCACAGTCACTTGGACGCTAAATCTCGCGGAACCAGAAACTTGCCCAAAATCGCCGCAATAGAATTCGGCTTATAGGTCCATATCGAGACTAATTGGCGAAGCATCGGTGGGCATCAGCAGCCATCGTGAAGGTGGTTATGACATGTTGCGCAAAGGGTGATTAGATTCGATTCGCCATCATCGCCGCGGTGACTACGGGACCGGAGGTGATGGACCTGAAGCTCTGTGCGCCTGCCGCACTGTTGGCAGCGCCAGCCATCGCGCCGCAATACCTGCCGACACAGTTCTTTGTAGGTGTCCTTATCGAGTTGAAGGCGCGGCTGCTTGGGGAGTGGGACCATCATGCGATCTCCGTTCGTAAGCCGGTCAGGAATGTGTGCTTCTGCTCGCCAGGCAGAAACTTATAGAGCCGAGCCACGGATTTGAGCAGGATCTCCGGATCGCCCTGGTCGAGGTTGGCCCCGGCCAGGAAATCGGCGCAGATCATCTCAAGACAGTAGCCGCGGGATTTATCCGAGCCGAGCATCATAGCCGCAGTCTCAATCGCCTGCTCGATGACCGGGATCTGGCTCTTGTAGAGCTTGAAGTAAACGATCTCGGTCGGCTCGCTGTCCTTGCCGGTCAGGTGCTTTTCCACCTCATGCTTGAACTGCTGCTGGGGCAGTTCCCGCGCTTTGTGCAACCAGATTGCACTTTCGAAGGCCTTTCCATCCGAACGCGCCACTTTGGATAGCTCCGCTGCCTTTGCCCAGCCCACCTGCTTGAGTTCCTTCCTTATTTGCGGCGGCAGGTGCTCGTGGATCGACATCAGGTAATAGGCTTTCCGGCGTGATTCCGGGAACCTCCGTTCCAGGAAGTCATCAAACGACGTAAGATTTTCCACCCTCCAGTACCGGCCCGCCCGCACCTCGCACAGATACCTGCCCAGCTCCACGAACTTGGTGTCCCGGTTCGCCTCCACGCGCCGTTCCCAAGCCAGGATTTCGTCGATTTTCGATAGGAC
>DASSIO010000210.1:0-2527 GCA_035691825.1 Terriglobales bacterium
GGATATCTGTTTGGGAATTGAAATCTTCAACCACTACTATGAACAGGCTGCTCGCGAATTCCCCAATGCCATCGAGAAGCTGAAGTTCAACGAGGCGCTGAAACGCATGTTGAACTGCCTGGCGGACGATTTGATTCACAATACGCAGGAGAATATTCGTCGCGCGGCGGTCAAGAGCATCGAAGATGTTCGCAAGCATCTTACCCGCCTCGCCGGCTTCAGCCCCGAAGTGGACTCAGAACGTCGCCAGGTGAAACAATTCCTGTACGGCACTCTCTATTTCAGCCCCATGCTGCAGCCGGAAAAGGAAGACGCCGAGCAGGTAATTGGCGACTTGTTCGCTCATTGGGTGGCCAAGCCTGATTCGCTCCCCCTGGCTTATCGCGAGAAGGCACGCCAGGAGCCTGTGGCACGCGTGGTGTGCGATTACATCGCCGGCATGACCGATAACTTCATTTACGAACAGTATGGAAGGATGAAGGAAGGCAGATTGTAGAAGGCAGAAATCCCCGCTACTGGCCTTGTTGCCAACGCGCGAAACCGTAACCTCCTCACTTTGCGACTCTTCATTGCTGCTCGAGTTGTTTCTTTGGGAGAGTTCAAGCCCAGTGAATTACCGAACCATGCACCCAGAGCTGAAATAGCACGCATAGCGCTGCAAGTGTTACTGCAATCCGGTGAGGACCTCTTCCAATGAGCAGACAGCCAATCGCCACGATTGTGTCAACAGTGTAATAAATGGGAATGTAAGCCCATACATTTGGCCTAGCCGCCAGCTCCAATAGCCAATGTAGGGCAAGGAAGTGAAAGAAGTTATAAGTAGACCTGTGAAGTAAAGTTTTCTCTGAGTTGACGAGCCCCGCATATCAAGAGAGGCGTGTAGAGTTCTTGCCCATGCGAATCCGAGCACAACTAGAGGGGACAATAAGAGACAGCTCGCGATCCATACGCCGAAACCGAAGAGCATACTTTTATAGACGACGCGTCATGCTAATTTGCTCCAGGAGCACTATTTCATTCCTGCCACCCTGACCACCACGTCGTACAGCACCCTCGGCCCACGGCGTACTTCCTCCACCCGGATGCGCTCGTCATTGCCGTGCTCGGTCGCGCCTTCTTCCTCCGTTGTCGCATACGGTGTGAATCCGTAGGAATTGATGCCCAGTGGCCGGTAGCGCTGGCTCTCCGTGTAGCCGCTGCTGAGCCTCGGCAGAACGGGCGCTCCCGGAAAATACTCTCCCCCGACCTCACGGATTGCCTGGTACAAGGCCGTGTTCGTGGGCGACGAATTGGCGATGCGGAACTCTGGATTCAACGGTGTAACTGTCACGTTGGGATCGGCGACAACTCGGCGAATTGACTCAAGAAAAACCTGCGAGTCTTCTCCGGGCAAAAGCCGCACGTCGATGTTTGCCCAAGCTTCGGGCGGGATTACGTTCGTCTGCTCCGAGCCGCCGAGCATGCTGAGGGAGATCGTGTTCCGCAGCATGAAGTTCAGCGATTCATCGTTTTCGACTTGATCCTGAAACTTCTTGTCGTGCAGCAACTGGCGAATGTTCAGGAACTGACGAGCTTTTTCGGGTGGCTCGTAGGGCGCCATGTCGTGCAGGAACTCCTCTACGACCGGCAGCAATTTCAGTGGTGTGCGATAGGTGGTGATGCGGTTCAAAGCCTGTACGAGCCGGTTGGGAGCCGAATCGGGAATAGGTCGCGACCCATGTCCTGGCCGGCCATGTGCCACCACGTGCAGCCAGAACGTGGATTTCTCTCCTACATCCACGCCCACATACTTCAGCTTGCCATTCTCTAAAAGGTTTTCGCCGCCTTCATTGATCAGGAATTCGGCATTGCCAAGCAAGTCGCGTTTGTGCGCGATGAACCAATCCGTCCCGGTGCCCCCGACTTCTTCATCGCTGACGGCCAGGAAAATGACGTCACGGCTAAGCGGCACCTTTTCGCGCTTGATCATCACCAGGGTCACGAGCTGGGCCAGGCCCTCGTTCTTCATGTCCTCAGCGCCGCGGCCGTAAATTGAGCCGTCGACCACTTGCGCGCTGAATGGCGGCACTTTCCAGTGACTCGGGTCGCTGGTGACCACGTCCATGTGATTGAGCAAAATCAGGGGCCGCTCTGCTGGGGAGCTCGTATGCGGCAACCTGGCCCACAAGTCCGCCCGGCCAGGCGCGTATTCGAAGAGCTGATTCTCGATCCCTTCCTGATCAAGTACCTTCTTCAGGAACGCAGCCGTCTGGAGCTCATTTCCTGGTGGGTTGGTCGTGTTGATGCGAAGGTATTCCTGCATCCACTGCACGGCCAAGTCGGAGTATTGCTGGAGCCGGTCTGCGCTAATCGAGTCCGAAGATCGCTTTGTCCCCGGTGTTTGCGCTGTAAGTACTGCCGAAAAAAAAGTGACAAGGAAAAATGCTACGGCAAGCTTTTGAGAATGTTCCAGACTTGACCCATTGCAGATCGTCATGCCGCCTCCGCCGGAAACCTGTTCCGTCCGGCGCTGGGCAGATTACCACGA
>DASSIO010000211.1:0-5135 GCA_035691825.1 Terriglobales bacterium
AGAACGGCGCTTGCTTTCTTCTCGGCTTCCGCCTTTTCGCGTTCCTTTGGAGGCAGCGGACTGGGCGTTCCCATCTGGGCAACGGAGGCTGCGTGAAGCCACAGCATAGCGATCACAACCACAGCCCAAAGTATTGCCCGCTTTGTCAGACCCGTACGAATGCCGCGCGCTCCGAGGTTATTTTTGATCCGGTTCATCCACACTAATTTGTTCTGGTTGCACGCAAAGAACTGATTCCAGAGGCACGCCGGATTCAGGCTTTACGCATGTCCGCGTAGCTAATAAACGGCTCGGTGTTCTCAGAGAGTGGGGTGAATGGCAGCCGCTCACTCCCATTTGAGCAAAAGGGAACAAACACCAGAATACATTCCTCAGTAGAATGAACATGAGCAAAATGCCGTTTTGTGGTGGGAACTCGTGACCAAACAACAGTCAAGGCAACAACTCGAACGGGTGCCGGATGTCATCCAACGAAACAAAGACCGGCTGATCAGTCAATGGCTCCAGCGCGTGAACGCGAACCTAGAATTGATCACGGTGAGTTTATCCGACGCGGAGCGAAAAGATCACGTCCCGGATTTGCTCACCGAGGCCATAGCCCACGCCTGCGGTGATCCGATATCAGAGGAGGAGCGGCTGAAGGCGGCAGAACATCATGGCACGCTGCGATATCACCAAGGCTACTCTGTTGCGATGCTGATTTTGGAGGCACAACTCCTTCAAGATGTCATCGCCGAATGTATCCGAGACCACGTCTTCGCCATCGACCTCAGTCACCTAATTCCCGATATCGCCAAGATCGCGGACACCATTTCAGCGGAACTACGAGAGTCGTCGCGAACTTTTATGAAGCACTACGAATGGGACATGTCCAGGCTGGGCAGACGAACTGGATAAGACCAGCGAGCTCTGCGTGAGATACCTGCTCAATTTGGAACCTTATAGACCACCATCATGGCGAGCACGACCGGCAGGTAAAGAACCGAGGCATGCACCACCTTCCGAGCCATAACGGTGGAAGGGGACTTCATCAAATTCGCCACGTGATAGAGCATGTAGCAGCCTGCCAGCATGACCGCCATCAGGTAAACAGGGCCACCGCGACTCGCCAAAGGCAGCATTGTGGCGATGATCAGCATGATCGTAAAGCCAAAGATCTCTGCCCGGGTGAAGCGCGATTCCAGATCAAAACGCGGCAGCATGCGGTACCCGGCACGGGCGTAGTCGTCGCGATACATCAAGGCAATCGCGAGGAAATGCGGGAACTGCCAGAGAAACAGGATTCCAAACAGGAGCCAAGCATTGCGGTTGATGCCGGCAGAGGCGCCCGCCCAGCCGATCAAAGTCGGCATTGCGCCGGGAAAGGCGCCGAGCAGCGTACACAGCGGCGTTTTGCGTTTCAGCGGCGTGTAGATGAGGAGATAGGACAGCAAGGTCGAAGTCGCCAGAAAAGCCGCCAGCCCATTCACGGCGACCGCGAGATAAAGACCTCCGGCCATGCTGAGCAGCATGCCAAAACAAAACGCCTCGCGCGCCGTCAGCCTGCCCGCGGGCAAGGGCCTTGAGGCCGTGCGGCGCATCTGGCCGTCCCAAGCGCGTTCCAGCCATTGATTCAGCGTCGCCGTGCCGCTGGCTACCAACAGCGTTCCAACCAGAGTGTTAATCAGACCGACGACCCGCATGGGCCCGCGCGACGCCAGATAGAATCCCGCTGACGTGGTCATCAGGATCAGCAGATTCACCTCAGGCTTGGTCAGGGTGTAGTAATCCCGAAGCTTGGACTTGAGCATGTGCAAAGAAGAAGGATTCCCCATCGCGTGCGTGGTTGCCATTCTACCAGTCCTGGCCGAATTCTTCACGGCCATCGGCGCGCCCGAACTTTATCGCTCTGGCCAACCGCCCGCGATTATCCGACAGATACATGACAAACAGCAAGCCCAACGCTGCAATCGCGCGAAGGCGCCTTTTGGACATTCTTTTTCACAACGTAAACTTTCTACAAAGGAAAGACACCATGCGGGATCGCAGGGACGAAAATCTGGTAAGGGATTGACAGGCCGGACTCAGAGTTGAGAGTCTGTGCCATCATGGGAGGTTCAGGGAGCCGTATGCATCTTCTTTCCGGAGAGCCTCGGGCCTACAAGGCCAGTCCCTTGGCCGGCTGGATCAGGATGGGTAAGTGCGCCTTGGCACTGGCCCTGGCCTTGGCCGCGATTCACGTTGATGCCAAGGAAAAAGACGGCGTCCAGTACGGCATGGGTCTGATCGTTAACGTACCCTTTCCCGAAAGTGACGTGGCTCAGGTCGTACAGCAAGTGGTGCAGGACGGAATGATTCGTGGAACCAAGGAATACAACAAAGACGAGTACATCGGCGGCGCCGCGGAGGCGAGTTCCACCCGGGCATTTCCCGAATGGACCGAGGGCGGCAAGATTTTCTATAAGGTACGCCTGAAGGCGCTCGATCCCCGCAACTTCAAAGATGCCAATGACGTGGGAACGCTCGCAGTTCGCTACGTCGTGCAAGCCCAGGGTGACAAGAACACTGTCCTGCGCATCGATGCCGTGTTCGTGGAGGAGTTCCGTCACGTTACTCATCCTTCCAACGGGTCGGTAGAAAGCGCGGAGTACAAAGACATTCACGACCAGCTTGATGCCATCGATGCGATGAGAGTGCAGACGGCCGAGGCTCAGAGGGCAAAGCAAGAGCGAGCTGCCAAGGCTCAAAAGCCGATGGCTCTGGAAGAGGTGCCTGCGTACTCTACTTCCCAGCCACCCACTTCTGCCGCTGCGCCTCCGGAGAGCCCCATCGCCGCCCCACAACCCCCCAATGCGAGTGCGTCGTCAACTCCTCAAACTTTGGAAGAGCATGTCCGGGACCTGCGCCGTCAGGTACAACGGTTGGTGAAATCGCCGGGCGCGCCACTCAAGTCGGCGCCCTTCCACACGGCAAGCACTTTGCAAGCGTTGCCCACGGGCACGGAGGTGCTGATCGTAATTTCGACCCCATACTGGGTGGGCGTGGAAACCCACAACGGTCAACACGGCTGGATTTTGCGCGACCAACTGGAGCTGGTCCCATGAGGTCACGCTCCGAAACGCTGGTCCGGACCGCAATCTGGGCAGCATGGCTGGGAATCCTCGCGCTGGCCGGAGTTTGTGCGCAGGCGCAGACTAATGCCAACGAGCGAACCTTTCCGCAGTCGAAAGCAGCGGTGGAGAAAGCGCTGAAAGCAGTCCAGGGGACCTTATCTGGACGGCTACCTTCTCTGGAGGGGTTCGCGAAACCGGGGGAACACCCACTCGACCGCTACCGACGCGGCTATTACCAGACGACCGTGCAGGTCAGCGCAACTCCTTCGGGCGGATCGGTGGTGCGCGTCACATCAAAAGTGACGGCCTGGTATTCCGATCCGGCAGGTGCGCGCTCCGGCTACCAACTATTAACGTCCAACGGCCGGCTTGAGGCCGACGTGCTCGATCAGCTATCCGATCAGCTCGCTGCCGCGCCGGCGCCCGCTGAGAAGATCACAACCACGGCTTCCCAACCGAAGCCCCAAGGCGCTCCGGCTACAGATACGAAATCGGCCGTCTCCGCGCCGGCTCCGGCATTCCCCGAGAATCCACGAACGTTTTCATCTGCGGTCACCCAGGGACTGGCATCGCAGGCAGCCGTTTCTAAGGATCAGGCAAACGCGACGAAATCCGACAGCGCATTGCAGGCGGAAGCGGCGAACCTGGAAGAGATTCTGAAGAACCAGGCTCATCCTAAGAATTTGGTGGCCGTTAAACGGTCCGGCACGCCGGTGGTTGCAACCCCCAGCCTAACGGCGAAGCCGGTGTTTCTTGCTTCCATGCACGACGAGTTCGAGATGTTGAACTTCAACGCCGACTGGGTGCACGTGCGGATCTCTGGCTTGTCGCGGGGATGGATTTGGCGAAACAGCGTGGAGATGCCCGAAGGCATACCCGACACGGACGGGTCGGCCGCATCTTCGTTAACGCCGGCAGAAGACCTGTTCCACGTAATCCGGGAAGAAACAGCGCCGTTCCCCGGAGATTGGGAACCATTGCGCAGCAAGAAGGTGAAGATCATCTCCGTCCAGAAGACCGATGACAACGCAAAAGTAGCGGGCCCCAAAGATCGGCTGGAATACGCCAAATTTATCCTCGACAAAAACTATGGGGAGTTGGTCCAGAAGTCCCAGGAGTTGGCAGGCATTGTCGTAATCTTCGACTCCGCGGACGGAGGCATGATCGCCGCAACCCTGCCCGCTCTGCAGCAGTGGAAGGCGGGTACGTTATCGGATTCCGCCCTTTGGCACAAGTGCTTCTTCGATCCGCCGGAGACCTTCGATTCTGCAGGGTCTGCAGGAAGCCAATAGCAGTGGTCAGTGGTCAGTTCTTAACGCTCCCGATAGTCCGCAATCCCCCGTGTTATGCTTCGCGGTGCTGAATTTTCGTAATCGTTTACGGACATCATTTTCAGGCCTTATCAGTAGCGCCGGCATCCTGCCGGCTGTCGCGGGGGCGTCCCGCCCGCGCAGGCACTAGATTTTGTAAGCAGGTGAATGAGACCTCTTATGAAAGCTCGACTCAATTGGCGCTCGATGGCTCTGTTGCTGGTTTGCTTTCTTGTATTCGTCACTGCCGCCCCTGCCCAATGGACTCCCATGAACCCTGTGCGCACGGTACAGCAGGAGGCGAATGGCGTGGTTCTATCGATGGGCACCGGCACTTTGAAAGTGCAGGTTTGCTCCGACGCCGTGATTCACGTGCTTTATTCGCCGACAGCCGCTTTTCCCAAGCGGACGGACTACGTCGTCATCAAAGAGACCTGGCCTGCCACCAAATGGACGATGCAATCCACCGATGACGCTGTCACCCTCAGCACCTCGCTCCTGAAAGTTACGATTACGCGAAACGACGGAGCGATTAGTTACGCCGATGCGAATGGGGAAGCTCTCGTCACCGAGGCCTCGCGCCGCCTGACTCCAGAGAAAGTGAATGGGGAAGACACCTATCGCGCCGAGTCCTTCGTCAACATTTACGGCTCTCATGAAGCTCTCTATGGTTTAGGACAGCATCAGGCCGGCGTGTGGAATTATCGCGGCGAGTCGGTGGACATCTCGCACG
>DASSIO010000212.1:0-5551 GCA_035691825.1 Terriglobales bacterium
GAGGGCGGGCGAATCGCAGCGAGTGCCGTTGACCTTGATGTGCTGGCAGCGGGCGACGCCGCGCGGCAAAGAAGTGTACATGGATACCCCCCACCCCCCTGCCGGCGGCGGCGAATCTTTGTTTAGAGCGATTTAGCCGGATGGGTACCGGGGAAAATCTTCCAACAAAAGAATTTAGCTGGAAAATCTTGCGAATCAGGAACTTGCCGCCGCAGGCAGGAGGTAACTTGGTTGGAATTGGTTGTTCTATTTCTATGATAGCAAATTGAAGCGGTATTCCGTGACAGTGGAGCGAGAAAATCCGCGGCCTGGCGGCCGGTAAGCTCGAATGCCTTTTGGGAAGACGCCGGGAATGGGCCATGAAGTTGCAATTAGTTTTTTGGATGCTTGTGGGAAAATTAGCGGCAATTAGCGCGCAATTTGGTTGAAATCACGATAGGATTGCCTCAGTGAACCTGTACTTCAATTCGGGGTATGTGCCCGACAGCAATCGTCTGAACGCCTTCGAAGCGACGGCCGGAGGTCTAGTGGACGCCGTTTCAGGCGGGTCGGAATGCTGGCCTCTGACACTTGAAGCGCCGACCTATTTCACGCCTACCTTTTCGGCGGTTTTCAACCACGTTTCGGAGCCCCTCGAAAACCCACGTTCCACTGGTGGAGCTTGGGTCGATCTACAGTATCTCCATGATTACAAAGCAGCCCTCCAGTGCAGGATCCAGGACCTCAGTAGCAGTATCAGTTGGGTTGCGCAATCTGCCCAGAACCTGCAGGACACCGAGTCCTCTAATCAGCTCACATGGCAGAGCGTAGATACTCTCATTCAATCTATAGCTGACGATTTAGGCGTCGTCGATTCACATGCGCTCTGGCAGATATCCCGTCTGTTCGCGGTTGACGTCTACACCGGCTACTGTGCCCTTGTTGCCGAACTCGATCGTGCCCTGAACGACTTTCGGAATTACCTGGACAACCAAATCCATCGGGTCGACGAGATAACTGCGTCCGTCCTACGCATGATGCCGGCTAACCGGTCGTTACGGTCCGTGACCAAGCTGCAGCGCCGCTGGTATCAACGCCACGTATCACATCCTTCCGACACTCTCTGCCTAGCGGCCGATGGCTGCTTGTAGCAGTCACCCAGAGGGTGTGTCCAGCCAACGGTCTTCTGAATACCTTCCTAACACACCCTCCGATGAGGAGCGTGTCAATGTATTGGATCAATTCCCTTGTACCGTTACACAACGACCCAAACCGGGTTGTGAGTATTCAAGTCGCTTCCAAGCTCAGCGGCATTTCCGAGCGAACACTCCGGCACTGGGTACACATAGGCAAAATCCCAGCAATTCGGTTAAATCGCCGCGCTTGGGGGCTGAGAATTCGCGATCTGGACCTGCTCGTTTTTGCGACGAAGCAGAACAGCCGCGCTGGTGATCCTTGCCTGCGCTAGGCGGCCGACATTCCAACGGGTGTTATCCGCCCGCAGGAGAGGAACATGAGTAAGGAGAAGGGAACCACTTTCCGCCGCTTCTTCATCCATTGGAGGAGCGGCAAAAGATATGATGCCTGGGACTACGGTCACAAGGCCTGGCCGTTAGGCCGTTCCAGGAGCAAGTAAAACCGGAGGGTGCTCGCAACACCTTCTCAGTTCGTGGGGAGTCCCAGGCTCCCCACGATTATCCACAATGAACAGGGCCAAGACAAGAATGGCGCCGAGATCCAGACGAGATCGTCAGGGCACCAAGTGATCCAGAACGGAACCGAGAGATACGCCGGTAAGACGATGGAACATGTTGATTGCCTGCTTTTCCGTCATGCCCGCAATCAGGTCCACTACAATTCTCCGTGCGTTTGCTTCGAACTCTCTTTGTGGCCCTGATAGATCTTCAAGTGCTTCGCGAAACCCGGCTGGGAAGATCGTAAAGTCCCTTCTTTTAACCGCCGATTCCGTGTGCATTTCGTACAGCGTTCTTATTACTTTTCTTTGTCCATACTGCTGAGTTGCGAGACCAGGACGTTTGATGACGTAATACCAAGCGAGTTGTTTTAGCGCCCAAACTTCATTGTTCCGCTCAGGGTCGAGCACCACAGTTGATTCTGTCGCGTTTACTGGAATTCTCAACTGAATCGCCGAAATATACCTACTAATCAGCCCAGCAGTTAGTGTTCGCAAGCTGCTGCGCATTCGGTGGCTGCTGGAGTATTGTTCTCGGACCGGAATCATCGTAATTAACTCGCGAAATGCTTTCTGCATATCGCGCCATTCTGTAGAAGTGCCTCCAAACTGCAGCTCCGCAAACGCTAAGAACCTGGAACGCTCAGCTCTGTCGGTTGCCACACGGTCCAGAGGGATCATTCCAGCCCGGTAAAAGTCCTCCACGTCGTGAACAGCATACGTGACATCGTCAGCCCAGTTCATCAGTTCTGCTTCGGCTGTCCGTCTCTCATCCCCGGCTGATAGGGGCTGACGTGCCCACTCGAAGATATGCTGCTCGGAGTGGTACGCTCCCCACTTCTTCTCCTTTCTGCCCGCGGTTCCTCGAAACCACGGATACTTAAGGATCGCATTGAGCGTGGCTCGGGTGAGATTCAGACCGGGCGGCGATGACCGACGTAACGCTAGCAGGTTTACGATTCGGAACGATTGTGCGTTGCCGTCGAAGCCGTCCTTGACGCCATCTGCGACGAGAAGTTTGTCCAGTTCGTCTTCCGCTATGTGTCCGAATGGTGGGTGTCCGATGTCGTGGGCCAGAGCCGCAGCTTCAGTTATGTCGGGATCTACTCCGAGTTTTTCCGCGAGCGCACCCTGGTCCCGTATGAGCTTTTCGGCAGTTCGGCGTGCGAACTGCGCCACTTCAAGGGAATGAGTTAGCCGGTTATGGAAAACGTGACCTTCGCGAGCCGATACTACTTGTGTAACGCCCGCAAGTCTGCGGAACGCCGAAGTGTACAAGATGCGATCGCGGTCTCGCTGAGCAGAATTACGATTGTCCGAGGGACTATCTGCATAGTAACGCTCGAATCTTTTGGCTGCCAAAGAGGCAGCAGACTTAGCCATGCCGCTCCCCGGCTGGGGTTAGCGACGGCGGCGAGGGAGTCGAAGCTTGCGATCAGAAAGGAGCTCGAGCTTACCTTCGGAAATTAGCCTCCAGATCGCCTCTAGGAGCACCGATTCGTTGACAGATCGCTGCCGCTTCACCGCTTTCATGAGCTCGGTGGGTCGGTATTCAACATTGGGTTCAACAGCATCGAGGACGATACTGTCGATGTCTGCTTCCGCTTTGATCATGGCGACCGCCGCACTCATAAGAATGTCGCTTCCCGAAATGAGGTTGTTCGGACCGTAAATTCTAGCCGTGCACCGGCTGTGAACTCAACAAAATACGCTGTGCGTGCTCTTGGCAACATTGGTCCCATCGCAATTTCTGTCCCACCCAACTATTCTGCACCTTTTCAGCAGCAGTTTGCACATTCGGAAGGTCCTAGGACGTTGGGCGGTTGGGCAGCATCGTTACGACCGGAATTCGCATCACCGGCCGCCCTATTCCACCGCCAGCTCCGCCTTCACCGTCTGCTCTTCCAGGTCGGCGTGGATGCGGAAGCCCAGCTTCTGGCAGATGGCGCGCATCTCGCGGTTTTCGCCCAGCATGGTCGAAACAATTCGCGCAATCTTCTCGTCGCGGGCAATCTGCGCCAGGCGCCGGTAGAGTTCGGTGCCCAGTCCCTGGTGCTGGTAGTTGTCGCCGATCACGATGGCGGCCTCGGCTTCGTTCACGCCGTGCAGCTTGCTGAGGCGGGCCACGGCAATCACTTCCGGCTGGCCGCTGCGCGGATTGCGCGGCTCGGCCACCAACGCCATCTCCCGGTCATAGTCGAGGAAGCAGATGCGGGTCAGCCGCTCGTGCGCGGTGCGCGTGCTCAGCTTCATGGGCTGGAAGTAGCGCAGGTAGACGCTGCGCTCGGAAAGTTGAGCGTGGAAGCGCACCAGCGCCGGCTCGTCTTCCGGGCGCACCGGGCGGATTACCACCTCCTCGCCGTTCTTTAAACGCCACGGCGCCACATAGCGCAGCGGATAGGGGCGGATGGCCGGCCGAGGCAGGTCCTCTTCTTTCACTTCGGGACCGTGGAGCACTACGCGCGCGTCCAGCGCCAGCAGCCGCTCCGAGGAGGCCAACAGCGGGTTGATGTCAATTTCCTTGATCCAGGGCTGCTCGACGGCCAGCTCGCTGAAGCGCACCAGCAGCTCTTCCAGCGCGCCCAGGTCCACCGCCTGGCGCCCGCGCACCCCCTGGAGGGCGCGGAAGATTTTGGTCTGCTCCATCATGCGCCGCGCCAGCGTGGTGTTCAGCGGCGGCAGGGCCAGCGCCCGGTCCTTGAACACCTCCACCAGTTGCCCGCCCGAGCCGAACAGCAGCACCGGGCCAAACTGCGGGTCAATGCTGCTGCCCAGGATGAGCTCATAACCTTCGTGCTTCACCATGGGCTGCACGCTCACGCCCAGGAAGTGGCCGGCGCCTTTTTTCTCGCGCACGCCGGCCTCGATGGCACGGAAGGCCGTGCGCACCTCGTCAGCAGTTCGCAGGTTGAGCTGCACGCCGCCTACGTCGGTTTTGTGGGTGATGGTTTCCGAGTGCAGCTTGAGCACCACGGGATAGCCGATCTCCTCGGCGCGCGCCACTGCTTCGTTTTCGCTGATGGCCAGCACGGTGGGCACGCAGGGAATGCCGTAAGCGGCGAGCACTTGCTTGGACTCCAGTTCGGTCAGCAGCGTGCGCCCTGACTGCCGCGCCCGCTCCACGATAGCCCCGGCGCGCTTGCCGTCCGCCACTTCGCCATCGGCGGGCAGCGAGGGCGTTTCATACAGCCCGCGCAGGTTGTAGCTGTAGCGCCACATGTAGAAGAAGACGCGCGCCGCCGTGTCCGGAAAAGGAAACGTGGGAATGCCGGCGCGGTTGAGGATGTCCTGCCCCGCCGCCACCTCGGCGCCGCCCATCCAGCTGGCCAGCACCGGTTTGCCCGTGCTTTTGGCGTAGGGCTTGAGCTGCTCGGCGGTCTGCGTGGGGTCGGTCATGGCCTGCGGCGTCAGGATGGTGAGCAGGCCGTCAATGTTGGGATCGTGCGCCGCAATCTCCAGCGACTTGGCGTAACGCTGCGGTCCGGCGTCGCCCAGGATGTCAACCGGGTTGTTGTGGCTCCAGTGCGGCGGCAGGAGCTCGTCGAAGGCCTTCATGGTTTCCGGCGAAAGCGGCGCCAGTTCCCCGCCCAGGCCGATGAGCGCGTCGGTGGCCAGCACGCCCGGGCCGCCGGCGTTGGTCAGGATGGCCAGCCGCGGCCCGTGCGGACGTGGTTGCTTGGAGAGCACGTCCGCCAGGTAGAACACGTCGGAGATGGAGGTCACGCGCAGCACGCCGCAGCGCCGGAACGCGGCGTCCAGCACCTCGTCGCTGCCGGTCAGCGCGCCGGTGTGCGAGGCCGCCGCCACCGCCGCCGCTTCCGTCCGCCCCGCTTTGATCACGATGATGGGCTTGGTCAGCGAGACCTCGCGCGCCGCCGA
>DASSIO010000213.1:0-6887 GCA_035691825.1 Terriglobales bacterium
ATTCGTTTTATGGCAGCAGACTTCGCCAGGCTGGAAAGGAAATCGCTCCCACATCCAGGCAAAGCGATTGATCGCAGCACGATGTGTCCCCAGCACCCCCCGCGGCACCCCCGTCGAACCCGACGTGTAGATCAAATACGCCGCTTGGTCCGGGTCTATTGAAGTCGCAGCTGCCGAGCCGGCCGGCAGATTTGATTCCCAACCCTCGTCGAGCAGAACTTGTTTCAATGGCTGGTCAGAAAATTTCCTCGCCAATTTTCTCTGCGTCAGCAGAACCGCCGGCTGAGCATCTTGCAACAGGAAATTGAGCCTTTCCGCCGGATGGTTTGGGTCTAGAGGCACATAAGTCGCGCCAATCTTGAGGATGGCAAGCAACGCAACGATGGTCGCAAGAGATCTTTCTGCACAAACGGCCACTCTGGCCTGGGGAAGCACACCCAACGCGGTCAGGTATCCGGCGAGCCCGTCACTCCGATCTTCCACTTGGCTGAATGTAAAGTTGATTCCATTGTGGGTAAGTGCTACGGCATT
This sequence comes from Terriglobales bacterium, assembly GCA_035691825.1. Taxonomy (GTDB): domain Bacteria; phylum Acidobacteriota; class Terriglobia; order Terriglobales; family Acidobacteriaceae; genus Gp1-AA122. The sequence goes on from DASSIO010000213.1 coordinate 532, forward strand.
GGGCTTCCGGCTGCACTGTTCAGAAAAAAGGTCGTGGATAGAGGGCTGCCCTGCACTGGCCAGTACTGGCCCGGTAACAACCTGGTGCCGCTCCCCAGGCGTCAAAATCGGCAGCTCGGAGATTTTCCGATCCGGATCAGCGACGGCAGCGCCCAAAAGAGTGCGCCAGTGTCCGACAAGCCGCGCTATCGTGCCAGCGTCGAAAATGTCAGGGTTGTAAGCAACCGGCCCTGCGATTCCATTCGGAGTTTCGTCGACGTCGATATAGAGATCCAGCTTCGAGGCGCCGGTTGGAACATCAGATTGGGTTGCGCTCCAGCCGCTCGCGGCAAAAGTGATGGCCGGTTCCAGCGAGATCGCCACCTGGAAAAATGGATTACGGCTGGGATCTGCAGCCGGCCGCAGCTTTTCAACCAGTGTCGTGAACGGAACATCGTCGCAAGAAAGCGCATCGAAGACCGTATTGCGCACCCGCCCCAGCGTCTCGCGGAATGTCGGGTTGCCGGACAGATCGATTCGCAACGGCAGGAAATTAAGGAAATACCCCAGGGCGTGCTCCAACTGCGGCATGCTCCTACCCGCGGTGGGCGTACCCAAAATGAGGTCGTCCTGCCCCGTGTAGCGGTGCAGTAGCGCACCCAATCCCGCCACGAGTGTCATGAAAAGCGACGTTCGTTCTGCCTGTCCCAGGGTCTTGAGGTGAGACACAAGATCATTGGGGAGAGCCGCATTTAGAATCTCGCCGCGATGCGTTTGCACAGGCGGCCTCGGGCGATCTTGCGGCCAATCCAGAGATTGAGGAGTTCCGGCCAGAGTTCGCCGCCAATAATCCAGCTGCGAGGAAAGCGATTCGGTGTTGAGCCTGCTCTTCTGCCAGACTGCGTAATCCGCGTACTGAACGCCGGGTTCCGGCAATGGAACGGGTCGGTTTTGTACGAAAGCTTCGTAGATGGAGATGAATTCCGGCAGAAACACCTGATAAGCCGTTACCCCATCGAATATCAGCTGGTGAAAGGTCATAAACAGCCGGTATTCGTTATCGCTGTGCTGGACCAATATTGCCCGCAGTAGTGGTCCGGCTTTAAGGTCGAACGGGCGCCTCGCCTCATCGGAGGCTAGGCGCATCGCATCTTTTTGACGGCTCGATTCGATGACCTTACGCAGGTCCACAATCGGCATTTCGAAATCAGTTGCAGGCGGATGGACGATCTGTACCGGTTGCAGGTCGATAACGTCGAATGTCGTCCGCCAGATCTCGTGCCGTCGAACGATCTCGGTTAGCGACCTTCGCACCGCGCTAACGTTCAATGGCCCATGGCGATGGATCGTCAGAGTCTCGTTGTAGACAGGCAGGCCGGCTGGAGCGAGTTGGCTGTGTAGCCACACCTGCTCCTGCGGAAACGACAATGGTGCGAAACTTTTGCTAGGACGCGGAGGAATTTGAATTTGAGCTTCCGCTCTACCCGGCCCACTGCCGCCCAGGTACTTCTCCAGAAGTTTTCGCTTGGCATCCGTCAGCTGTGGCACGTCAGACATCGAGTGGCGGTTCCTCTACTTCTAGCCTGATTTTCAACCCACAATCATGCTTGCAATTCTCTACATGCGTCTTGCAAAACGATTTCCAGATCGTGCAGCAGGCGCCCCACCTCCTCTTCCGAAAACAGGTTGGGATCAAACTGAGCTCGGCCGATGATCTTGTCCGGCATATTAATGAACGCCAAATAAAGTTTCCAGGGGGAACCGCCGCTCTCTACGTCCATTGACGTGACCGTCCATGGCATGCCCAGGTCTGGGGTTTGAGGCTGCAACGACATTGCAGCGGTGAAGAGCGGGCTTAAGGAGCCGTCGTCCTGTGCTCGCAGTTCCCGCGCCAGTTCCTCGATCGGAACGTCATCATGCGACAATGCGTCCGCCAAGACAATCCGGGCTTGCGCCAGCAATTCTGCAAAATGAGGCTGACCTGCGAACTCCAGCCGCAGCGCCACTGGGTTTAAGAAATAGCCAAGCAGCGGAGTCACTTCGCTGTGCTTACGTCCGGAGGGCGACGGAGTGCCAATCACGATGCTTTCATTTTTTGTGTAACCGTGGAGGACTTTCGCGAAGCCGGCCAGCAAAGCCACAAACAGCGTCGTTCCAGAGCGCTGGGCGAGAGCGCGCACCGCCTCGGACAGCTCCCGCGTGAAGGTAAATGGGCGAATCCTCCCAATGAAACTCGGAGCCGCGCCCGCCGACTTACTTCTTGGCCATGTCGAACGCGGGAGTCCTTCCAATTGTCTGCGCCAATACGTCACCTGCCGCTGCCTGCTCGCTGTAAGCGATTCGCGCTGCCAGACGGCAAAATCGCCATATTGGATCGGCAATTCGGGAAGGTTGACTGTTTCCCCGGTGCACAACGACCTGTAAATCGCCGCCAGCTCGGTGGGGAAGATCTGATACGCCGACATGCCGTCCAGAATGATCTGGTGCGCGATCACATATAGCCAGTGCTCGCTGTCCCTAAGTCGCACCAGAATCGGCCTTAACAATGGCCCTTTATCCAACTGGAAAGGCTGCCGCGCAGTCTCAGCAACAATGCGTAGGGCTTCTGTTGCTCGCATATCTTCGGCCAATCCAGCAACATCGCTATGAACGAAGTGCACGGGCATGCACTCATGTATAACCTGAACCGGTTGGCCCAGCCCGGCTTCGAAAGTAGTTCGCCAAATCTCGTGACGCTGAATGATTTGGTTGAAAGCCCGTTCCAACTTTGTGCTGTCAATCGCGCCCTGCATGCGGACGGCGATGCACTCGTTGTACAGCGGGGGAATACCTCCGAGCCGTAACTCGCGAACATAAAGCTGTGCCTGGCTGGGCAGCAGGGGTGCCGGCGCCGATCTTGCACGCGCAGGAATGACGGAAGCAGGGACGGCACCGCCTCTCAAGTACTTTTCCAGGAGAGTTCGCTTCGCATCCGAAAATCCGGTAGCTGGTCCCATGCCTTGTGCTTCCAGCAGTCCTGCAAAAGTCGACGCGATCAGAAGGTCACTGCCAATGCGGTTAAGCCTCTCAGGCCCAGATTGGGGCGCCACACCAGAGGTGCGGTCGAGTCGAGCGCCAGGTTTGGCATGCGCCGCAGTATTGTCTCAAACGCAATCTGCCCTTCCAATCGCGCCAATGCAGCTCCAAAACAGAAGTGAGCCGCCCATCCAAACGCCACATGCCGATTGTCTTTGCGTTCCAGGTCCAGTCGGTCAGGATCGGGAAAGCGTTCTGGATCCCGATTTGCCGCCCCCATCACGGCGATAACCGCTTGCCGCTTTTTAATCTCTTTTCCACCTAATTGTGTGTCTGCGGGCGCAAGTCGAGCCGTATGCTGGCTCGGGCTCTCGTACCGTAATAGTTCCTCAACAGCGGACGGAATCAGCCCAGGATTGCTGCGCAAGCGCTCCATCTCTGCCGGATGTCGCAACAGGGTCAGAATGCCGTTGCCGATGAGGTTGGTGGTGGTTTCCTGGCCGCCCACCATGGTGACGATGAGGTTGGCAATAATCTCCTCCTCGGTGAGTTTCGCCCCATCGACTTCGGCGACCATCATGGCATGAATCAGGCCGTCCTTAGGATTAACCCGTTGCTCCTCCATGGCGGCGTGAAAGTAAGAGCACATGCTTTCTACGCTCTTCAGCACCCGCGGAAACCGGTCGGGATTGTGTTGGAAATTCCCCAGCATCTCGGCGAAATCGGCTGACCAATCCTTTAGCTTGTCATGGTCATCGATAGGAACGCCCAGCATCTCTGCGGTCACAATGGCGGGCGCCGGGGCGGCAAAGTCCGCAATGACGTCCATCCGGCCGGCGGCCATTACCTGGTCAAGCAGGCCGTTCATGATTTCCTGAATGTGCGACCGCAGCTGCTCAACTCTGCGAGGCGTGAATGCCGCCGACGCCAGGGCGCGGAGACGCGTGTGATCCGGCGGGTCCATGAACAACATCTGCCGCACCATCACTCGCGCGATTGGGTTGAGAGCGGATAGATCCATCGCGCTGAGCTGTTCAGGCGTGGGCGTGCGATCCGCAGAATAGTGCAGAAGCACGTCAATCACCTCGGTATATCGGGTCACGACCCAGGCGTGCAGGAAAGGATCCCAATGCACAGGGTCCTCTTCCCGTAAACGGCGGTACAAGGGATAAGGATTTGCGAGCGTTTCAGGGTCGAGCAAATGGTAAAGGCTCAAGGCCTTTTCTGTTTTGCTCCTGGGGCCCGTTGATGCGAAGCTTGCCATACTACAGTCCGGCCTGCGCCGAGGACAGCAACCGTTGCGCTTCCTCGTCGCTCATGCTCGCCAGTTTGTCGTAAATGAGCTTTTCCACTTCCGCCGAGATGCCAGCCACGGTGGGATTATCGAACAAGTTGCGTAGCGATAACTCCACACCGAACGCGTCGCGAATCTTGGCGATCATCTGCGCCCCTAACAGCGAATGACCGCCCAACGTAAAGAAGTTATCCTCGCGTCCAATTCGTGCCACTCCCAAAAGCGTGGTGAGGAATCCCGCGATGCGTTCCTCGATCGGCGATTGTGGGGCCTCAAACACCTGGTCAGCCACAACGTTGTCACAACAGGGCAGAGGTAACGCGTTTCGGTCTATTTTCCCGTTGGCTGAAAGCGGCAGTTCCGTTATGGAGACAAAAACTGACGGGATCATGTAGTCGGGAAGCTGTTCGCTCAGATAGTCGCGCAGCTCGCGCTGGCTAGCCTTGCTCTTTAGGACGACGTAAGCCACTAGCCGTTTCTCACCGCAATCGTCTTTTTGCGTGCAGACAAAACTCGCGTGCACGCCGGCATGACGATCGAGCGCCGCAACAATCTCCTGCGGCTCGATGCGATAACCTCGGATTTTCACCTGTTCATCAATGCGTCCCAGGAACGCGATTTCTCCACTCGGCAAACGGCGAGCCAAGTCACCGGTTCGATACAGCCGGTCTTTGCCGGTTGGATTGAACGGATTCGGTATAAATTTCTCCGAAGTTAGATCGGGGCGGTTCAGATAGCCTCGGGCTACTCCTGCCCCACCGATAAGAATTTCTCCGGCGGTCCCATCGGGCGCCAAACCCATGTTCTCATCCACGATGTAAACCTGCGTGTTATCGATCGCCTTACCGATGGAAGGTAACTGGTCTCTAGAGCTTCCTTTGGGGACAACCCCCGATGTTGCCACCACCGTGCATTCCGTGGGTCCGTAATTATTGACCAGCGCAAATGGCATATCGGTGCGTGGATAGCGACGCAATGTGTCCGCTCCAGTCAAGAGGAAACGGAGCGGAGCATCGTTTGGCCAGGGTAACTCCATGACTTGCTCCGCCATTGCGGTTGGCAAAAAGCTGATGGTTACGCCGTTTTCCAGGAACCAGTTTCGAAGCAATTCAGGCGACGTCCTAACCTCGTCATCTACAACATAGACAGTTGCGCCTGACGCCAGATGCGGCCAGATCTCCCACACGGCTGCGTCGAAACCAGGGCTCGCCTGAAAGGTTGCTCTGTCCCGCGAGCTTACGGAAAACGCATTCTGATGCCACCGAATAAGGTTCAGCAGGCTGCTATGCGTGACCTGCACGCCCTTTGGGTGCCCCGTCGATCCCGAGGTGAAGATCACATAGGCGAGGTTCTCAGGGCTTACATCCGCAACTACCAGAGGCTCCACCTGTTCGCCGCGTGTGAGTTCATAGGTGTCGACCACCACGGGTTCCCAATCGCCGCCCCGACTTTTTGTGCACGCCTGTGTTAGTACAAGATTTGCACCCGAATCCTTCAGCAGGGTTGTCAAACGCTTTGAGGGATAGCCTGGATCCAGTGGCACATAAGCTGCCCCTGCTTTTAGAATCCCAAGCGTCCCCACGACAAAGTCGATGGAACGCCGCATGCAAACCGCAACCGGGGCTTCTACCCTGACGCCCCGCCCACGAAGAACATGTGCCAGGTTAGTAGACGCCTTGTCCAACTGAGCGTAAGTAATCCTTCGCTTTCCCTCCACAACTGCAACAGCGTCGGCAGTCTTACTCGCGTGTGTTTGAACCAAATCGTGGATCAACATATACTCCGAGGCCCTATCTGAAAAATCGCTCGTCGAACGCAGAACACAAATTCCTGAGCGTCGCTTTACGCGGGCTGCTTTCCGCTTGTCACGCGTTGCAGCAGAGCTTGCAATTCCGCTGCCGACAAGTTCTCCAGTTGCGCCAGGAGAGCCTCGGGATTGGTCGTGGATACTGCGGCCGATCGTGCTCGCCGCTCCAGGATCGGCGTCCGCGCCTTCTGGCCCAGCGCCCGCGCCTTCTCCACCTCCTGCGCCAGCCCCGCGATCGTCGGCTCTTCAAACACGCTCCTC
>DASSIO010000214.1:0-12819 GCA_035691825.1 Terriglobales bacterium
AATTCGTGAACGCGTCGACACAGCCGGTTCACCCCGGCAAGGGGATTGTTGCAACTATGTGAGTGCCACGACCTGCCTGGCTCTGGATCATAAACCTCCCCCCGAGGTGTTCCGTGCGGAATCGCAGTCCGAACAGGCCAAACCCACCTGGAGTATTGGCGAGTGACCCTTGCACGAATCCGCAGCCGTTATCCAATACCGTCAGCCGAACTGATTTTCGCCCGTAGCTAAGTTCGACGCGAACCGTGGTGGCTCGCGAATGCTTAAGCACGTTCGTCAGCGCCTCTTTGCCAATCCGCACGAGTCCGAGGCGCAGGTCCGGTTCCAGCCGGAAAGCACAATCTTCGAGATGCAACTGCAATCGGATTGGCGAGTCTGCGAAAAGTTTCCGCGCCAGGAACGTCAAACTGGCGGCTGGATCGGCCTCTGTAGGTAGTTCTCCGGACAAGATCCAAATTGACCGCCTAGCGTCGACGAGACTGTCCCGCGCTGTTTCTCGAACGCGACGTAAACCTGCCCGAAGTTGTTCTGGGTCGGAAGAGAGGCCCTGATCAAGCGCTCCAAGTTGCAAGACAACCGCATTCAGCCCTTGTACCAGCGTGTCGTGTATGTCAGCCGCCAGTCTGCTGCGCTCACCAGCTATTGCGTCTTCGCGGAGGCTAGCCTCATTCCATTTCTGCTCTGTAATGTCAGTCAATGAGCTAAAGGACCCGTCGATCTGCGATCCTCGTTTTTTGATTGGACATGAGCTAAACAGGATGTCGCAGGCACGCCCATCCGAGCGAACGAATCGGCATTCCAATGCAACCGTATTCTCCCCATTCAGAGCCCTCATGCATGGCCATCGCTTCACTGGAAGATGCCGGCCGGAAGCATCAAACAGCTCACCCCAGATGCTTGGGGCAATGGTCAGGGATTCTCCCTTTGGGTTCCTCTGCGCAAGGCGTTTAGCTGCAGCATTGGCCAGCGTTATCTTGCCGCGTGAATTGGAAATCACGATACCGACACCCAAATTTCCTAGTACAGACAGTCGTGACAGCCTGCCTCGGTCTGCATCAGGCGCCCAGCCTCGTATGGGCGGTATGGATGCATTCTGGCCACTGAACCGATCAATATCCGCACGCCAAGGAAGCCGAGTCTTGGTATTCTGTGCACTTGCTGGTATCATTACAAATACGCTCCCATGCGTGCTCGCAGACCATTTGACACAAATACGCTCCCATGCCTGCTCGCAGACCATTTGACGTCACTGAGACGAATTTTGTTGTAATACTCTTGTTGTACACATAGCCTCGCCGTGTGGCGAATCTCGTCAACGGGACCGTCAAGCAGCCATGTCCAGCCGTACAAGTCCTCGCTTTACCGCAATATTAATCGCCTCGGTGCGTCCGGTGACCTCCAGTTTTTCCAGGATATGCGTCATGTGGACTTTGACCGTAGCCTCGCTGATATCAAGTGCCACGCCGATCTCCTTGTTACTCTTGCCTGCAACCACCAGTTTAAGAACTTCGGTCTCGCGTGGGGTTAGTTCCTTGTAGCCAACGCGCTTTGCCAGCATGGCCCCCACTAGCGGAGGTACCCACGTTTCGCCACGCGCCATTGCCTTAATGCATCTGGCAAGTTCATCGGGGGCGGCGTCTTTGAGTATGAATCCCAACGCCCCTGCCCGTACTGCACAATAGATATCCTCTTCATTTTGGTTGCTGGTGATGATCCCGAGATGCGCCGCCGGGTCTCTCTCAGAAATGGACCTAACGGTTTCAATCCCATCCATGAGGGGCATTCGAAGGTCGAGTAGCGCGACATCAGGGCGCACAGCGAAGAATTTCTCCATCGCTTCACGGCCATTGCCGGCCTCAGCAACGACATGCATATCGGGCCGGCGGTCGATCAACACGAAAAGCCCCTCGCGCACTACAGGATGATCATCGGCAACCAACACGGTAATTGTCCTTGCGGACTTTATCTCCGGGTGAAGCAAACATTTAGTCGCAGGATCGAGGTCGGGCTTCGGCGAACTGAGCTTGGTGTTCTCCGGTCGAGATAGTTGGCCATTGGGGTGCAACATTGACCTGATTCGTGCTTCTTCAGCACTAATATGGGATTGCAATGGAACGGCACGACACCCGCTCTCCGAGCGCCGGGGAGCTACTGTCTTGTACGTAAGCATGACACGCATCCTTGTCGTTGACGCTTGTTCTGGTAACTGATTCTGTCGGCCTGGCCGATGCGGTCAGATGAGCTGGAGGGGTTGGCAAACCATATGAAACTGAAGAACGTTGAGTGGTTCGTAAACCATCTCTCTCCTGAGCACCAAGTCGCACCATGACTCAAGTGAACTACAGTGAATCCCTGCGTGCTGTCAACTAACGGACACTTTTCCGAAAACCCGCACTGCTTTCCAGAGTCTCACCGCTTTTCTTTTCTACCCGCCGCTCGAAGTTAGGAGGGCGGCTTTCTGAAATTTCCTGTCTGAGAGATGCTCGTGCGGCTTGGATCCTGCGAAGGCCCAGAAAGTCTGATGCGCCTCGCCAGCACATTTACTCGTTGGCGCGTGATGCCCAGCATGTCTGCGATGGTTTGTTGGCTGATTTTAGGAACACTCGCCCCTTTGCCCCCCAATTGCACGAACGACGAAATGAGGCGAGCCACATTCTGCTCGGCAGAGTCCATCAGTCTGCTTGCGAGGTCCTCTTGGATTTGCCGATTCCGTCTGAAGAGGAATGAGATTAGATTCAGCGGCAGATCGCCCCCGGCTCGCAGCATCTGCAGAATCGCCTCTCTGCCAATTGTCATCAGCCGCGCAGTGCTGAGGGCAATAGCGCTGTGACCCCGGATAGGTGCCTTCAACGAAATGCAGCTCTCGCCGAAGAGCTCTCCCGGCCTTACAATAGCAATGACCACTTCTTTGCCCTGCTGCGACACGACAGTCAGCTTCACGGTGCCAGCTAGAACATAGAACATCGACGCGCTTGGATCGCCTTGTGAAAAGATCGTTTGCTTCTTTCGATACACGGCGATTCTCTTTTGCTTGCCAACTGCTGCTAAGAAGGCATCAGCAGCGTAGGCCGTGTCCGTGGATACGAATTTCATGTTGCACTTCCGCGTCTTCTGCTAAATAATACGCCGACCAGGAACGTACGCTTTAATATCTCGATCCTCGTTTGCTCTACAATCGCTTCACCTCGGGCACGTATCGATACCCTTGTGAGACGGTTTAAATTCAGGAATCCACATGGTGCAATTCACTGGTTACCTGCAATTCAAGAAACGGAAAGGAGCCAGCGATGAAGAAGAGGAAAGACACTCAACGATCCCGCGGCCATTTCCCACTCGTTCCGCTCACGGACGCCAACCGGCGGAACGGCAAGCACCACAAGATTGTCTCCGATATTCTTAGCGATTTGGCAAAGCTCGATCAATACAGTGCGATCAAAATAGATTTAGCGGCTGCCGGGAAAAACAAGGCGGCTCTTCGCGCAGCGCTGCTCCGCGCCGCACAGAAGCGGAAAATACCTCTGTCCACCAGTTCAGACGAGAGGCACCTGTATGTGTTTCGATCTCTGCCGAGAAAACCACTCAGGGAAATGGGATACTCGAATTCGAAGGTCTAAACGCGTTCGGCCGCGATCCCGAAAATCAGCCGGCGGAGTTTTTGCTTTTTTGTGAGTTCCAGAAAGAAATCTCTCTGGGCAGCCAAGTGATCCCTTCCAAGACACACTCCATCATTGACTACGTCCATGCGGGCGCGAATTTCGCCGCCGCTGCGCTGTTTTAAAGACGCGGCGGTTCGCGAGCCGGACATGCGGCCGTCGCACTTGGAGCAAGCGTGCTGTTAAATGCCTTGATGACCGACGGCGCTTTTCGAGTTTGGAGTTTCAAGACGCACGGAGTACTCGATTACGGGGTCCGCAGCCAGTAGCGCGTTCCCGAAATTACTTAGCCTCGAAGAAGCACTGGAGCCGCCTACTTCTATGCGCAAGGTGCCGGAGAGACGGTGATCGCCGGCCGAAGAGCAGTTTGAAAAGTGAGTTCTCCGGAGGAGGAGGTGCGGCTTGTTCAATCACGCGCACAGAATGAACTCGAGCGGTTGGGTGCGTGAGCGGCCGGCGGACAAAACACCCGGCTTGAAGCAGCTAAGGCATTCTCGGCGTCTTGGCGGCGAGATCATTGCAGCAGTTACAACATTTCGAGCGGCACCGGGCCTGTCGGCGGCGGAAACGCCCGGTCAAGCTCTACCAAGTCCTGCCTCTCCAGGCGCAACTCGAGCGCTGCTCGATTCTCTCGCACGTGCTCCGGTTTTCCGGCCTTTGGGATAGCGATGACTCCTTCCTGCCGTAACACCCAAGCGAGGGCCACTTGCGACGGCGTTGCACCGTGCAGGGCAGCTATTTTGATCAGTTGCGGATGGCCGAGCATCCGTCCCTGCTCGATTGGCGAATAAGCCATAATCGGGATCCGCTGTTCGCGACACCATGGCAGCAGATCGTATTCGATACCGCGACGAGTGAGGTTGTAGAGTACTTGGTCGGTGGTCACGCCCTCACCGCCGGAAATTTCTACAAGCTCTTGCATATCAGAGATGTCGAAATTGCTCACGCCCCACCGCCGGATGTTACCAGTATCGACCAGGGCCTCAAATGCCGCAATTGTTTCCTCTAGCGGAACCTGCCCACGCCAGTGCAAAAGGTAGGCATCGAGCCAATTCGTCCGTAGGCGTCGCAGGCTGCGCGCGCAGGCCGCAATTGTCCCACGCCTCGTTGCGTTTTCCGGCAGTACCTTGCTTACCAGAAATACGTCATGGCGTCGGCCGGCGATTGCGTCTCCCACAAGTTCCTCCGCGCCTCCATCGGCGTACATTTCGGCAGTGTCGATCAGCGTCATGCCGAGGTCGAGCCCTGACCGAAGCGCCCGAATCTCCTGCTGGCGCCGTTGCGGATGTTCCGCCATGTGCCATGTGCCCTGACCGAGCGCCGGAACCACATCGCCGGACGGGAGCTTGATGGTGCGTACAGCGGTTGTTGGCAGTATCACAGAGTACCTCGAAATAGAGTGGCGTCCGTACACGCCACTCGTTGATTTCTCAAGCTGCGACTTTCCCCACCATGCCCTGATCGATGTAGCACCACACCCAATCCTCGCCTGGCTCGATGGACCGGATGAGTGGATCGCCGGTTTTGTGAAAATGCTTGGTCGCATGTCGGTTCGGCGATGAATCGCAACATCCGACGTGCCCGCAACTCATGCACAATCGGAGATGAACCCAGGAATCGCCGGTCTTCACACAATCTTCGCAAACGTGCTTATTCGTTCTAGTGATTCGAATTGCATTCAAATGTGAACATTGCATTGGCTTGTACTCTCAGGTCTCAGTAGCTTCACGCAACTTTTTGCGCTCGTTTGATGTCGTCTTCATGGCTGCCAATTTTGTTGTCCCTCAGCAAGCAAGTACGATCCTGACTCACTTCTTGGCCTGCTCATTTGCTTGCATCTCCACCTGGCGAACTACAGCCAAAAAGCTTTTTGCTGCCGGAGGTGGCGGCACGTGCCCCAGCAATACGTCTCTGTAGGTAGCCTTGCTGCCGTAGAACGCCCGCAGCGCGGACTTGTCGGGACGAACGACGGCCCCGTTCAGCGTGACACCCGCGAATACGCCCTTCGACCGCGAGTAGCTCAGTATCTCGGTATCCAGCTTCCAGTCGGTACCCACAGCTGCGTGGCGACCGACGGGACCGGCAGCGGCGGAGGCATCGGCTCCAATCGTGAACTTGTTCGAGAGCAAACGGTCCATGCCCTTCTGGTTCATGATCGTCAGGACGTTGTCCACGCCCTCGATGCCGATCTGCGCGCCCCAGCTCCCTCCTGTCAATGTGAAGAACGCGGGAGCGCTCCATCCACCTTTCGGAGTCCGACATGTGGCAACACCCCTGCCGTACCTTGCACCGAACACAAACCCACCATTGAGTTCGTGCGGGATAACAGCAATGCACTTGGCACTTTTGATGACCTCTTCCGGGATGCCCTTGTCAGGGGCGTTTATTATTTCTTGCAGCACCTCACCGGCGTTCTGCAGACGTTGGTCAACCTTCTGCGCTGACTCTGCTGCCCAGGAAGCCAAAGAACTTATTAGCCCGGCAAACACCAGCAACAATATCGTCTTCTTCACAAACAGCCTCCTCCGCAAACCATCGATCCCCTATACACTGCAAGGCTAGACAATGGGCCGTTCTGTAGCAATTCCGCAAAAGGGTGAATCGAAGTTGACACACCACTCGTAGTAGGGGATTCCTCAACTGTCGAATGCGAAGATACGACTTTCGGTTCTTCCATGGTCAAGGTGGCGCGAAGCCCAGAGCAAAGCCACTCAATCGAGCGCCAGTAAGTAGCCGTCCATAAGCGAAAAGAATTCATCGCCTCCGTGCGTCGGTTTCTTGCGCTCACCGCATCGCCCTGTTCCTACGGCTAAAGTTGTAGGGATGGTCTGAGCAATGGCGGTACCCCTTTGTAGTCGCTGATGCGCACCCGCGCGTCGTTCGCAGGAAGAATTGTTCCCGCTGTGGCCGGTCGCTAGCATCCTCGCATAACAGATGGAGGTGAAACGATGTCAGCACTACAGACAACCCAATCGTCAACTTCTCAGGCAATCTCCAAAGGAGAACAGAGGCAGACTGGCCTGGCCCGGAGAGGCGGTTTCTCTGCTCTGCCTTCGCTGTGGGCGGATCCCATGGAATTTTTCGCCAATCCGTTTTCCCTGATGCGCAGGATGCAGGAAGAGATCAACCGCACATTTGGGCAGACCAGCCCCGGGCGCGGAGAGTTCCTTGGCATCTGGACGCCCCCTGTCGAGGTCGCGTTTCGTGATAACAAGCTGGAGGTTTCCGCCGAGTTGCCCGGCCTAAGCGACCAGGATGTCAAAGTCGAGGTCAACAACGACTACCTGATCATTCAGGGCGAGCGCAAGTACGAGCACCAAGACAAGCAAGGTGAGGTCCGCCACAGCGAGCGTCGCTACGGGCAGTTCTATCGTGCGATTGCTTTGCCGGAGGGCTCAGAGACGGACAAAGCGCGCGCCGAATTCAAGGATGGAGTGCTGCACGTCAGCATCCCGGTTTCGCAAGAGAAGAGCAACGTGAGGCAAATCCCCGTCGAGAGGGCCGGCACTCAGCAAAAAGCGGCCTGAGCGATACATCGAGGAAGACGGTGCAGGTAAGTGCGGACGCCAGAAATTCGCCGGATTTCATTTTCGGCCTGGAGGGCACGCTGGTACACAGCGTCTACCAGCACTTGCTGCGAGAGGCACTGGAGTGCTGCGTGGCGGTGTGGCGGATTCGCTTGAGGCCGCACTGATAGGAAACAGAGCCGGTGGGGAACTACCCCGCATGCTCGAAACCGAAAGGACAAGCGATGATCCCGAAGAAGACGTTCTGCTCTTGCTTGGTAGTAATCCTGTTCAGTACTTTGCTGCTGGCCCAGAAGCGTAACTCCCAAAAGCTGGGCAGCGGCATTCCAGACACCGAGCGAATCGCGCGTGAAGTGAGACATCAGCTCTTGTTATTGCCGTATTACAGCCTCTTCGATTGGCTGCAATTCAGGGTCGACGGCAACAGGGTCACGCTCGAGGGAGAAGTTACACGCCCTAGCCTGAAGAGCGACGCGGAAAATGCGGTGAAGGGAATTGAGGGGGTGGAATCAGTGCAAGACAATGTTGAGGTGCTGCCTCCCTCTCCAGACGACGACCGCATTCGTCTGGCGGAGTACCACGCGATTTATGGCTTTGATGGCCTCTACCGCTACGGACTGGGACCAGTGCCCTCGATCCACATCATCGTCAAGAATGGCCATGTGACCTTGCGTGGCGTGGTGGATTCGGAAGCAGACAAGAAAATGGCCGAGATCCAAGCTAAGAGTGTACCAGGTGTGTTTAGCGTGCAAGACGACTTGACGGTCACCGGTTCCCCTGCCGGGAAATAGGAACGGCCCAGATCTCACGACGGAGTTTCCAGCGATGGATTTCATCGACGATGATCCGGCTTTGCGCCATGTTGATCCGACAAATCGCGCTGAAGTCACTCGTTTCCAGCATGAGGATGAAGCCCAGCTTGCCTGCGGGCTGTTGCGCTCCAACGGCATTCCCTGCGAGCTGAGTAGCACGGTGCTGCCTGGGCTGCCGGCGGACATCATCCTCTGGACACACAACCAGGATGCCAAAAAAGCATGGGCGCTGCTGGTTGACGCGGAGCGCGAAGCGCGCACAATGGACGACGATGCCGCCTGAGCGCGTCACTGTGCTCGACTCAGGCACGGGTGATGCGCTTCTCTAGACAGGAGGTTCTCATGCCGATTCGTTGGGACAAACTGACCGTCAGGGCGCAGGAGGCGGTGCCGGGGCCAGCGAGTTGGGCGAGCGTGGCGAGCGCTACGCCCGCGATCTGACCGAACTGGTCTCCTGTAAGCGGCCGCTCTTTCAGCAGATCTGCCAAGAAGCGCCTGACGGAAGAAAGTAGGCCCTGCTCCGCCCAACCCCTCTTACTGTAGGTGCCTCCAAAAGAAGGCAGCCATGCCCAGAAGCCTGCAACAAGCGGTGCGCCGGACGCAGGTGCTGGTTGCAGCATCCTCAGCGTTTCTCTCCAGGGTAAATGCTACAGCCATCTGCGTTCTCAGCACGGAAGCGGACACCGGGTTGAGTTTCGCCCGGATGGCAGCACGAGTACGCAGTCGCAAGAATGCACGCGCTCACGATGCCGAAAAGATAAAGCGATACCTGGAGCATGCCCGCCTAGCGTACGATACCGTTTGTAGCCGCCTCGGAACTGCGAAGGTCACACCCACGCAACTACGCGAAATCAACGTAAAAGTGTCGGAACTCCGGGAATTGCTCGGGACCCGACAAGAAATAATTGGCGGAAGCGAGTGGGAGTCGAACCCACCGAAGACGGGCAAACCCGTCTCCCGCCGGTTTTGAAGATCAATAGGGAAATCTGATCGGTTATGAAAATTCTCTACTCTATTAGATTCCTCAACTACTTACAAAGTCGACGGTCTGATCCATTGTTTCCTAATTTGATCCGTGTTGAACGTAGAACTATCACAATTTCATCACAGTGCGAAAACGAGGGCCAGCTTCTGGATAAACTCGCGAATTGAGAAAAAGGCTCCGCGGCCATCTGCGGAGCCTTTAAATGCACGAATGTCAACCCTGTTTCAAGTCATTGCTGACGGTGAAATCGACATGCGATTGGTCATTGTCTGCGGAAGCGTTAGCCGACCAGCTCTGCCAACAGTCCTCGGCCAGTGAGAACTGGTTCTGAGCAGTCTGGTCATGGAGTTGAAACTGAAAAGATACATTGATCGATTTGTCGAGTTGCCAATCGACAATGACATGCAGCGAAGCATGAGCTGATTCCACGTCCTGGGTGATAGTCGTTTCGTTATGTGTGCTATACGGCCCGACATCAAGCGACTGATAGAACGGCTCGTCTGCAGACTCGTCACTGATTTTTACAGGCCCCGCCCACTGCGTATACCGTGTGTGCATGGCTCCGCTGATATGGACGGTGCGGAACACATCAGGAGGGGGCTGTAAGTAAACATCCTGGGTGAGGTTTGGCGACTCAATGTCCACAGCAGTTCCATTGCCATTGCTCAGATACGTGCCATCTTGTTGCACTTTCTGAGCGGTAATAACATATTTACCATAGGGAACATTCTGCAATTGGTACTTGCCGTTTCCATCGGTAAAGCCAGTCATTCCATCATAAAGCTGAACCGTTGCACCCGCCATAGGCGCATTATTGAAGTAAACGGTGCCCGAAAGGGTACCTTTCAAGGCTACTTTCCGCCACCGGTAAATGGTTATGGTGTCGTATCTTGGCTCGCGGTAAATCAATGGCTCCGCGTAACCGTATAGTCCGTGGCTGCCGAAATTGGGAGCGTCCCAAAACAGAAGATTGTCAGGACTTACCGCATTGACGTCTTTTGTCTGCTGCCAAGTGTCATTGTCGTCATCTGTTTGCGTCGTGTCATTTGCAAACGAATTTAACATCTCATTTGCAATGTGATCGGCGGCCTTCGTTAGCACCTCGCCTAGCCAGCCAGTTTTGGCGTAAGCCTGATTGTAAATTGCGTCGTGCAGCCAATTACCTGCAACGAGGCGATCGGCAGCCGTATACAGGTAAAGACCATCAGGTGTCGCCGGACCCACCTTCGCGCCAGCCTCCTTATCCGGAACCTCGAGGTCAGCATCCTGCTCAGTTGCGCCCATACCTTCCAAATGCACGTTGTGTTTTTTCATCATGAGCCACACAAAAGCCGAGCACACCGCTGGAAATGTGCCTGAGGCCCAGCCGACATTTGCAGGTGCTTGTGAAGTCTGCCCGATTGTCGGATCCGTGTAGCAGTAAAACCGGTAATGCGCCTTTCCTGTCTGTGCGGACGCATCTTCAGCAATAGCGTGCATTTGCTGGCGTATGTCGTTCGTTTCAACCATCGGATCTGGTTTGATAACCAGAGGAGGAACGATCGTCCAGTGACCGCCCAAATCCACACCTTGGGGTTGCGAACCAAAGGCATTAATTGTGTACCACTTTTGCTGAGGAGCGGGTTGTGTGCTCGTCTCAGGATCGAGAAACTTTTCGCCCATAACGGCGTTCTCAACGGTTTGGGTAATCACACCCGGCCAACCGTACTTCACAACATCCGGTCGAAAGCCATCGGTCGGAGCCGGGTCACCATTGCTCGGATCAGTACCGACGGGGTAGGCCTGCATGCGATCGTCGCTCATGGTGCAGTGCGTGATCTGATCATGGTTCCTGGTCATGATTCCGCTATGGCTGTAGCGCTGAGGAGGATTGACTTGGCGCAGCAGCCCGCCAATCAAGCCATTGCCTCCAGGCGACAAAATGAGATCACCCTTTCGGGCATTCATGAAACGTCCCGGAGTAATCACCTGGCGCTGTTCGGCTGTTGCTTGGCAGACGAATCCATCGGGAATGGCATCCGGAAGGTTGTCTGGATCGCATTCAGATCCCTCCTGAGGTGGAGGCGCCGTGGGCACGGCGGCAGGGTCGAAAATTCCGGCCAGGGCATCGGCACTGACCCCCAGATTACTCGCTAACCGAACTGCGATGGGGTGGACTCCTAGCGCATTTGCACTCGCTGGAGAGCTGAAAACGTGATTGGCATTTGAAATCAAGGGGCGTGCTGCGGAAAACGCTGCCAAATCAACAGTTCCCGCATTGGCTGCACTGCGAATATCGCCTAGGGAAACAGGGGTTCCCCCGGTCGCACTCACGGCATTCGACAACATGTTTTGAAGAACACCGGTCGGGACATGTGTCACTGCAATATTTCCCAGCCTCAGTCCCGTCGTAAACCGGTCTTCTGGCGCGATATCAAAATGAGCGCCAACGCGAACTGGGGTACCGTCAGCACTTTGCCCCGCATAGTAGGCGATGAAACCAACCGCACCGTTGGGAACTTGATTGAAAGTGGCGGCAACCTCCACGGAGATGGCACTTTTGCTCGGAATTACGAGAGGAGTTGCAAGTTTTTCTGTTGGCAGCGGAACAGCGAGCTGACTTGGATCGGCGTACATGGGGATTAGGCGACGTTCCGTGAGCGTGATCGCACCTGCCTCACAGTTTGTAACGCCCATTGTTCCAGTAAATGACTCGCCGAACTTTCGGGCAAACGAATTAATCTCCACCTGAGGGACCAGGATGCCCATACGTTTCTTGATGGTCACATATGAATTGTAAACAGCAAGCGTGCGAGTAACCGTTTTACCAGCCGAAGATACAGACACATTGAACTGCTGATACTCCCGTGTCGGATCTAACGCTTGCTCGAAATCGTGCTCCGCGTACGGCACATTGGTGTTGAGTTGGGTCCCATCGCCAAAATCCCAGTTGTAAATTCCGGGTGGGGTCGGCTGGCCGCCGAGAGCTTGCGAGAGCACCGGCAAATGGGCGACATCACCTCGCGCGCTTACTGCTGCTATCGGCTTTACTGCACTAAGCGTGTTCGGAGCAGGGAGTATTGCTGCATTTGGAACTGCGTTCTCGGCTTTTGGAACTGGGGCAACTAACTTTGGGTTCGGCATTGGAGGCACCATCATTCCTTCCGCTCCAGCAAACGCGCCGAGTCCGAAAGCAACCTGATATGAGCCGTGTGGAAAACGAGCAACATTCAACATTGGAAGTCCGACCTCAGGCCAGAGGTGTGGCGGTAACACCCGCATGGCGGCGCCGACCGGTACCGGTCCGAGGGCAGGAGGAGCCTGTACATCGACCTCGACGGTCGCTTGATTCGGCCCAGCGGGACCGTTGGTGACAACCTCGATGGTTTGCTTGCCTGGTCGAGAAAATTGAAGGTATTGACGCGAACCGGGCACCCCGTTAATACCGATATAGAACTTCTCTGTGTTGTTGTACAGAGTGTTGTCCGGTGCATGGACCTCGACAAGGACACTCTGTCCAGGTAGTGGGTTGTTAGGTGTGCAAACAACTGCTCCGATATCGGTTGGGGCTGGTTTTGGCTGAGCTCCCATATGGATAATCCTCCTGAACATCTATCTTGCTAAGACTTTTGTTACCCGCCTGAATCGAATGTGGCCTACTCCTTCTGAATCCAATCCTGAAGTCTGAACCAATGCTGAAAAGAGTAGTTATGGACGTGGGTTAGTTGATAGTGCGATGTGCCAAATGGCCGGTTCAGTCGGACAACAAAAGCACAGGAAGGTGTCGCGTTCGGCTGGACGCACGGAGAGTAGCTGCTTTTAAACGAGATACAACAAAATCGGTCGTTTGTTCTGTCTCCGTA
>DASSIO010000215.1:0-6056 GCA_035691825.1 Terriglobales bacterium
CTCGCTGCTCCATATTGACGGGACGGCGCTAGAAAGGATTTCCGCTTGGCTCTTGACGACACTGAGAAAGTCATTGATGACGGAGATGAGAAGGGCTATTTCACCTTCAATCAGGTGAATGACCTGATTCCGCAGAATGGCCACTCCCCGGAGGAGTTGGACGACCTGCTCACCACCATCGGCACGCAGGGCATTGACGTGCTTGAGGGCCAGCCCAAGCTACCTTCCTCGGCCGGCACAAAAGAGTTTGAAAAGGAAATGGAAGCCGGGGAGGATGTCGAGCTCGACCTGACACCAGGCGCTCTTGAAAAGACCGACGACACAGTACGCATTTACCTGCGCGAGATGGGCAGGGTGCCTCTGCTCACCCGCGAAGGGGAAGTGGACATTTCCAAACGCATCGAGCGCGGACAGCTGCGCGCGCTGAAGGCGCTTTCACGCTCGCCCATTGTGGTTTGCGAAATACGGACCATCGGCGAAGATTTGAAGCGTGGCATCCGCTTGATCAAGGAGATTGTCGTCTTCCAGGAGGAAGAGATCACTGAGGAGATCCTGCAGAACCGCGTCAAGGACGTCACGTGCCGTATCGACAAGCTGCAGAAACATTACCGAAGAGCCAGCCAGCTGGCCGAACGGCTACTGACCATCCCAGCAAAAAAGAAAGCACGCGAGTACCGCCGCTGCCAATACGGTCTTAGCCGCGAGATCGTTCGGATCTCGCTCATCATCCGCAACCTCGGACTTACGAACCGCGAGCGCCAACGCCTGATCGACCGTGTCAATAAGACTGTGGACATCATGCGCTCGTTCGACCGCAAGGTCAGCAACCTGGAAAAGAAGATTGAGAGCACGCGTAGTGAAGAACTTAAGAAAGATTACCGCAAGACACAGCGGCAGCATCGCGCCGATTTGGAAAGGATGGAAACTGACGCCGACGTGAGTTTCCCGCAGGTGCACCGCACGCAGTGTGAAATCATCCAGGGCGAGATGGACGCGGAGCGGGCCAAGCACGAGCTCATCGAAGCCAACCTGCGCCTCGTAATTTCCATCGCTAAGAAGTATGCCAGCCGCGGGCTGCCGTTCCTCGACCTCATTCAGGAAGGCAACGTCGGGCTGATGAGGGCGGTGGACAAGTTCGAGTACCGCCGCGGCTATAAGTTCTCCACCTATGCCACGTGGTGGATTCGCCAGGCCATCAGCCGCGCCATTGCCGACCAGGCGCGCACTATCCGCCTTCCGGTGCACATGATCGAGGCTGTCAACAAGCTGATCCGCACTTCGCGGCAGTTGGTGCAGGAACTCGGTCGCGAGCCCACGTCGGAAGAGGTCGCGAAGCGCATGGATATCCCTCTGGCCAAGGTGCGCAAGGTGCGCAAGATTATGCAGGTACCTACCTCGCTGGAAACGCCAATTGGCGAGGAGGGGGATTCCCACCTCAGCGACTTCATCGAGGACCGTGCCGTGGTCTCACCGGTCGAGGCCATCACCAACGCGAACCTGCAGGAACAGACTGCGCACGTGCTGCACACCCTCAGCGCGCGTGAAGAGAAGGTGGTCAAGATGCGCTTTGGTCTGGAGGACGGCTCGGAGCACACGCTGGAGGAGGTTGGCCGGTTGTTCGCCGTCACCCGCGAGCGCATTCGCCAAATCGAAGCCAAGGCCCTGCGCAAGCTGCGCCACCCCTCGCGCTCCCTTCACCTCAAGGCATTTATTGACGACATGCAGAAGTGAAACCAGAATTTACGCGCAGGAGTGTGGCAGGTGAACGTGAAAGACCCACAAATGATGTTAGTGCCCATGGTCATCGAGCAGACCGGCCGGGGCGAGCGGGCTTACGATATTTACTCCCGCCTGCTGCGGGACAATATTATTTTTATTGGCACGCCCATTGACCACGACGTCGCCAACTTGGTCGTCGCGCAGATACTTTTCCTGCAGCAGGAAGACCCGGAGAAGGATGTACAGCTTTACATCAATTGCCCGGGCGGCTCCATCACCTCGGGAATGGCCATCTACGACACCATGCAGTACATCAAGAACGACGTGATGACCCTGTGCGTCGGCCAGGCGGCCAGCATGGCGGCGTTGCTGCTTTCCGCGGGGAGTCCCACGAAGCGGTGGCTTTGCCCAACTCTCGCATCCTTATCCACCAGCCTCTATGGGTGGCCTCTCCGGCCAGGCCACCGACATCGATATTCATGCGCGCGAGATCCTGCGCATGCGTGAAATCACCAACCAGCTCCTGGCCAAGCACACTGGACAGAAGCCGGAAAAGGTGGAGAAAGACGTGGAGCGCGATTTCATCATGAACGCGCAACAGGCTAAGGAGTACGGAATCATAGACGATATCATCTACAACACTAGATAGAGGGCCGACCCCATGAGCGTAGAGACTGTGTTGTTTCCCTCATTCTCTTTTCTGTGTTGGCGCAGCATCAGCGATTAGCTGTGGGCGTGTTGACGCGCCGACCGGTTTGCAGACGGTTATACCTCTCCCAAGCACGTTTTGGAAGCCGCTCTAAATTTGCCGCTCCTGGCTATGCGGGCACAATCTTGCACGGACTTTTCCAGGGTGCAAAAGGCGCGGCAGTCGGCACCACGGTTGGCGCGGGTTCCGGGGTCTCGGCAGCAGGCAAGGGAGAGCAGATCGTGCTGCTTTCCGAAACCGCGCTGAATTTCCAGCTGCAGAGCCTACTTTCGGTGATGCCAACGACGCAATTGCTCCACGGCACAGGGCAGGCAAAGCCCAGCAAGCACAATTGGCACGCCCAACGCCAGAGAACATTCCAGCACGGGAGACAACGGGCCTCCGGTGCTGAAGCGGCGTGCTCAATAGCCAGCTCTTCGGAGCGGAAAAGGGCAAATCCGGCTCCGAAAGTATGGGGCTGGGAGCCGCAGATCTCTCTCGAGGACGGATTGGCTTGCACGTACAAGTGGATGGAAGAGCAGGTCCGAAAGATTGCGTAGCACTCTCAGCGCCCCGTCTTCTTCAACGCGTATGAACTCAAGACTCTCATGTAATTCGCG
This sequence comes from Terriglobales bacterium, assembly GCA_035691825.1. Lineage (GTDB taxonomy): Bacteria > Acidobacteriota > Terriglobia > Terriglobales > Acidobacteriaceae > Gp1-AA122. The sequence goes on from DASSIO010000215.1 coordinate 3,028, forward strand.
CGTTCGAATGCTGAAGGATCGGGGACAGCACGCCTGGACATACTACCCTGCATTTGACGAATCGAGTCGTACTCATGATCTTGCATCCAACGCGTCACATCTGTCAGCACTCCACGAATATGGTCGATTCCGTTCTCCAGGAGCGCTGAAGTCATCATCGTAACGCGAGCCCCCACCATCATGCCTTTGAGAAGGTCCCCGGCCGTATGGACGCCGCCGGTGATGGCCAGATCGGCACGAACACTACCGTAGACGATCGCGACCCAGTTCAGTCGCAGAAGTAACTCATACGAACGGCTCAGCACCAGCTGCGGTACGACCTCCAGTTGTTCCAGGTCAATATCGGGCTGGTAGAAGCGGTTGAACAGCACCAGCCCATCCGCACCGGCATCGTCCAATTGCCGCATCATGTTAGGAATGGAACTGAAGAAATGCGTCACCTTGATAGCCAGAGGAATGCGCACGGATGCCTTCACCTGCTTAACCAGATCGATGTACATCTCCTCGACCTGCGAACCGGGGACAGTGGCATCCGTCGCTAGGTAGTAGGTGTTCAGCTCGATCGCGTCCGCTCCCGCTTCCTGCATCATCTTGGCGTAGCGCGTCCAACCTCCCATCGAGCTGCCATTCAGGCTGGCGATGACGGGAATGCGTACGCTCTTCTTCACGCAAGCGAGATGTTCGAGATAGAAGTCAGGCCCATGATTGTAGTGCTCTAGGTCGGGCAGGTAGTGTAGGGATTCAGCAAAACTCTCGGTCGCGTTTTCCAGCCAGCGATTCAATTCCTCGCTCTCGACGTTGATCTGCTCCTCGAACATTGAGTGCATCACCACGGCAGCAGCACCGGCGTCTTCCATGCGGCGGATGTTGTCGAGTTCACGTTGAAGCGGTGATGACGACACCACGACGGGGTTCTTCAGCTGCAATCCCAGATAGCTCGTGGACAGGTCGATCATTGCTGACCCTCCTTTGCCGCAAGCGCGGCCACCGTCACAGGTTTGCCAACGGGAAGCGAAGCTAGCTTTTCATAGAGCTCCCAGCGAGTACGGACATCCGCCTCCGCCAACTCAAGGAGCCGCTTTGCAGCCTCTGCATCTGCATGGTTGAGGATGTTGAAGCGAGTTTCGTTAAGCATGTACGTCTGCAACGGCAGGCTGGGTGGACGTGAATCCAGCTGCAATGGATTCTTGCCCTGCTTTACCAGTTCGGGGTTGTAGCGAAACAAAGGCCAGTATCCGGTCTGGACCGCGAGCTTCTGCTGGTCCATTCCATACATCAGGTCGTACCCGTGGGCCACGCAGTGGCTGAAGGCGATGATTAGCGAAGGTCCATCGTACGCTTCGGCTTCCTCGAAAGCCTTCACCGTCTGCATGTCGCTGCCGCCCATGGCTACTCGAGCGACATAGACGTTTCCGCAGTTGATAGCCATCAATCCCAAGTCCTTCTTCGCGGTCTCCTTGCCTCCGAAAGCGAACCTCGCAACCGCACCCCGGGGTGTGGCTTTGGAACGCTGACCGCCGGTATTCGAGTAGACCTCGGTGTCCAGCACCAAAACGTTGACGTTGTGCCCGGAGGCTAATACGTGGTCCAGACCGCCATAGCCGATGTCGTACGCCCAGCCATCTCCTCCGATGATCCACACGCTTTTTCGGATTAGCGCATCCGCCACGGCCCGGAGATCGCGCGCTTCCACACCATCCGTCTGCTTGAGCTTGTTTTTCAGTAACCGCACGCGCTCGCGCTGCTCCTGGATACCGGCATTGCTGGATTGGCTGGCCGTGAGCAGGGCTTGCACCAACTCACCGCCGACGCGTTCAGCAGCTCGCCGCAGCAGGTCACGCGCGTACTCCTCCTGTTTTTCCAAGGCGAGCCGGATTCCCAGCCCGAACTCTGCGTTGTCCTCGAACAGCGAGTTGGACCATGCGGGACCACAACCTTCAGCGTCCACCGTGAAAGGGGTGGTGGGCAGGTTGCCACCGTAGATGGACGAACAGCCCGTGGCGTTGGCGATCACGACATGATCGCCGAAGAGCTGTGTCATCAATTTGATGTACGGAGTCTCGCCACACCCAGAACAAGCGCCTGAAAACTCGAACAGCGGTTGGAGCAATTGCACGTCTTTCACTTGGCTGATTTTCAGTTGCTCGCGATTAGCTTCCGGCAGGGAAAGAAAGAACTCCCAGTTTTCACGTTCCGGCATGCGAAACGGTGCCTGGCCTTCCATGTTGATGGCTTTATGCTTGACCTCCGCCTTGCTCTTGGCCGGGCACACCTGCACGCATAGGCTGCAGCCGGTGCAGTCTTCCGGCGCCACTTGCAGCGTGTAGCGGAGGGTATCGAACTCCTTCCATTTGGGCTTGGCTGACTTGAAGCTCGGCGGCGCCTTGGCAAGAAGCTCGGGATTGTAAATCTTGGCGCGGATCACCGAGTGTGGACATACCAGCACACATTTGCCGCACTGGATACATAGCTGCTCGTCCCAAACGGGAATCTCAAGCGCGATGTTGCGCTTCTCCCACTGCGCTGTACCGGTGGGGAAGGTGCCATCCACGGGCAACGCGCTGACCGGCAGCAGGTCACCTTCGCCCGCGATGATGCGCGCCGTGATCTTCTGAACGAAATCTGGCGCTGCGGAGGACACGGGGGGTTCCAGCGTCAGCTTGCTGGTCGCTTGCTGTGGAACCTTCACTTGGTTCAGGTGAGCCAGGGTGGCATCGACAGCAGCGAAGTTCCTCTGTACAACAGCATCACCACGTTTGCGATATGTCTTTTCGATGGCCTTCTTGATGGCGGCGATCGCTTCCTCACGTGGCAGCACTCCGCTAATAGCGAAAAAGCACGTCTGCATGATGGTGTTGATCCGGCGTCCCATGCCCGCGCTTTCCGCAACCTTGTCGGCGTCAATTACGAAGAAGCACAGCTTCTTCGCGATGATTTCTTGCTGCATCGTCATTGGCAGGTGATCCCACACTTCATCTGAGCCATACGGACTGTTGAGCAGGAAAGTAGCTCCGGGCTGGGCGAGCTTC
>DASSIO010000216.1:0-33504 GCA_035691825.1 Terriglobales bacterium
GATTGTCAGCCAGAATCAGCTTGAGCATCGCCTCAGCACTCCGGGATCAAGAATTGCGAACGAACTCGTAGGAGTCAATCACGCAGGCCACGCCGCGAGCCTCTGCTGGCTTGCTCCCCGAGGCCGGCTCATCGGTGCGAACCACCCGACCCCGGCATTGAATGACCACGTTTTCCTTTGCCCCAGTCATCTCCGGGGGCAAAGCGATTTCAAATTCCACCGGTGATCCTACGTCCAGCGAGGCGTCGGCGCGAATATAGACGCCTGCGGCACTGAGATTTCCGGTTACTCCGCTCGATTCCCCGCCTGAATCCTGCTTGTGAATCTTGATTGGCAGTTCCAGCGGAAATCGCTTTCCGGTACGCGCGTCGGCCACAATACCTCCTCCGTCCTGGCCTCCATCATGGCCAAAAGCCAGATCCATACTACCCTCTCCTGGCGGAGCTATCTTTGTTTCTGCTTAGGGGCGGTTATATCACGGATGATACCCCTAACAAAAGGAGGATTACTGATTTAATAACGATGCGAAGTAGGTTCCTCAGCCGTGCCCCTGGCCCGGTTTGGCCAAGGCTTACGGCTGAACGGCTGCGGCTGCCTGATCCGGGGATATGGGGCGAGAGTACGAAATCTGGGCTGGCGAATATTTCTGAGCGGCTGCCCGGCTCAACCAGCTCTCCGCCTGGGCAGTGTCGGGATGCACGCCATCTCCCTCCCGATAACGCAGCGCCAGATTGTACTCGGCCGCAGGATTGCCCGCTTCCGCTGCCTTCTGCACCCAGGATGCCGCTTTTGAGCAGCTTTGGCGCACCTCATATCCGGTCTCATAGGCCATGGCTAGCTGGAATGCCGCCTCATCATCGCCGTATTCAGCGGCGCGGCGTAAGGTCGCAATCTCGTATCGCGTCATTTCGTGAAGCGTGTCCGCCGCAGACGTGTCCGTAATCTGTAGGTGGCTTGTCGGTCCCGAGTTGGAGCTGGTCGAGACAGCCGCGGGAGTCGGCACCCATCCCGCCGCAGCCGCGGCTGGACCCGCTACCGCCATGGGGCTGGCCGCGTCGACTCTCTCGGTGTGTAACTGGTCCCGAGAAATTGTCAGCGAAATGGCAAATGCAAGCATCACGACAAGAACGATGGCGGCGCCGGACGCACGCCGCAATGCACGACGGTCCAATCTATACACTGACATCGCCGCGGTGCGCTGTTTCACGGTTCCGGCCGCAGCCGTGAGCTCATGAGCTGCCTTCGACAGGGCATCGGCCGAGGCCTGATTGAAGGTACGACTCGCCTTTTGGACCGCTTCATGGGCCAGCTCGCCCGAGCTAAGCACCCGCCTGGACTGGCGTCGCGAGAAGACGCGAAGCCTGGTGCGGGTGGCCTCGACCGCGGCAAACACGTCCGATTGTCTCTGCCGCAAGTGACGCCGCAAGGGGCGTGTCTCGGGAAGCGGCAAGGAAGGCCGATGCGAGGAGCTGGATCTCACGCGCGCCGCTACCTTCTTCGTGCCGCCTGCCAGCACCGCAAATAAGGGCATCGCTGATGCCGATAGCCATCGCGCAAAACTGGAGAGGCGCCATAGTGCAACATTTCTCAGCGTGGCCATACGGTACTTGAACTCGAATGTGCGCCCTTTCGGAAAGCGCACTCGCACCGCCGCCGCGGAGAAATTCGGCCGCCGGCGCCACACTTTTGCCATCATGCCGGCGAGCAGCGTAAATAGAGCGCCCAGCAACCCTGCACACCGAACAATAGCTCCTTGCAGCTTGGAGATAGACTGACCCACCCCTGCGCCTGCGTTGCGGCAAGCTTGACCAACTCGCGCCGAAAGGCTCGCAGACTCGTTTTCCCCGGTAAACTCTCGGACGTCCCCCAAAGCCGCCCGAACACCGATTCCCGGTACGGAAATATCTTCCAGGCTGCTGGCCGCTTCATGCCTTATTTGCCGCTCTGAATCTTGAGAATCCGGCTCATCTTCTGGTTCAGCGGGAAGGTCTGCCACCTGGGCCTGTTTCAGGGAGTATATCTGGGCCGAGACCGGCTCCGGCTCGGCCTCCACCGGGCTAGCGGTCGAGGATGATTCCTGCTCGCGAACAAGTTCCTCAACTCGCGGGATGAGCTTTCGCGCAATGTCAAGGGCAGCAGCTTGAGCTAACGCGAGCGCCTGGGGATTTCCTGAATTGGCAGCATGTTCGAGCGCCCGTCCGATCAGGCCCGCGAGAAATCGCAGGTTGTTCGCATCCCGTTGATCAAACGCGTCAAAGTCGACGGACAAAGCCCCCAATCCTCCCGCCAGGTTCTTACAAATGTATATGGGCACTACGAGCAGGGATTTGGCGCAACCCGGATAATGACTTTGCTTTCGCACGAACTGTCCGTTATCCGTATCAGCGAGCAGCTTTCCTAGAACGCCGAGGCGCAACCTTTCATCCGCCGAGGTATTCCCGACTCCGGCCCACAACGTGAACTCCTGTTGATCGAACAGCCAGATTCCGGCGCCGTTCGCGCCAGCCACCCGCATGGCAAGCGTAACGATCCGCTGCATGGCGGTCTCTAGTTCCAGCGTGTCGGAGTGGATGGCCTGCTGCAGCTGAAGCAGTTCCACCAGAGGCTGGCTGACGGCTGCCGACTCACGTAAAGCCGCCTGCTTGCGCAATTGTTGCAGGAGAGACGCGGCCGCAAGAAATTGCTCGAATGATGCCCGATCAAGGCTGAATCGCCGGTTCATGGGAGACCCCTATCGCGGATTGCCTACAGAAACAGCGATGAAGGATATTCGGGCGGCGGTCATGCTCCGCCCGGAACTTAGATGTGCCAATAGAATAAACGTTGCTCGCACCCGCGCGTAAGCATTATTTCGCGCTTTTGTCTGGAATTTCATTGCTGCAAGCGGGCGAATGCGGCCACAAACAGCCTCGCTCTCGCCCACCGGGACAATTCAGTTCAAGGGTCGGATCGGTTCAATGTGGCAGGACAGCCTAGGCGGCTCTGCGGCTTGCGCTGTCTTGCCTATGCCTCCGCCGGACTTGGGCAATCCCCTTCCTCAAATAGGCGGACAAGTCTTCCTCCCCGGTAGCAATGTGCACCGGTTCAGCCAGCCCGTTCTCTTTTCCCAACCACTTGCTTAGAGCATCGACCGACGCGGCAGTATATCGGCCGCTTCGAAAGACAGGCATTCCCGACTTCGCCCAGCGTTGTGCGACATTCACGGGCTGTCCCAGAAAGGCGGCAATCTGCTTCCAGCTCATGAGGTCGGGACGTTTCGCGTCCGGGGTCTTTCTTGCTGGCGATTTTCGAGGCATATCCGCTTTGGCTACTCCCAGCCGTCTGCTACGGCAGGTGATCTAGATAGCAAGCTCCGTTCGCTGGTTGCGCTGGCGGTGATGGCGGGGTCAGCCAGGGAGCATCGGCAAAGTCGAAGAACTCCGTCATATCCATCTGGGCAGCGTCCCGCCTGGTCAGACTTGGCAGCCCAAACCGCGTCTCGATCAACTTCAGAATGGCCGTGTAGTCCGCCTTCGTATGGGAGACGTAGCCCTTCCTCGTGAATGGCGACACAACAATCGACGGCACTCTGAATCCAGTGAAGTTAAACCCGCAGATCGGCGCCGGGTTGTGGTAGCAAATGTCGGTCGGCTGCAAATCCGATGGTGGGACAGTGTCGGGCGGTACGGTTTGATAAGGAGGCACATGGTCGTAAAAGCCTCCGTTCTCGTCCCACGTCAAGATGAAAACCGAGTCTTTCCAGGACGGACTGGGACTCCCCGGCGTTCCCATCAACGCATTAATCAGAGTCGATACGAAATTCGAGCCTCTTTGCACGCCGCCTCCAACCGCGTTGGCTACGACATTCGGATGCTCATCCAGTCCCGCCAGAAACCCAGGTTCGATCATTGCCACTGCCGGAAGCGTATTGTTGGCCACGTCGGTAAAGAACTGCCCTGAAGGCACAAAGTTCTGCGGATACTTCAATGAGGCGACAAACATATTTAGATTGCTGTCCTGTGTCGGCGGAGAGAACCGATCCAGGTCGGCGACGTAGATTTTCCAGGAAATCCCGTGCTGCTGAAGCAGATCAAAGATCGTAGGCACATTCAGCGGTGGCGTCCCTGGCGGCAGCGGGTAGGCATGGCCCGCCGATGTCGCCGCCAGCAAATACATGCGATTCGGCTGGGTGCGGTCCATTACGGGCGAAAACCATCGGTCCGAAGTCGCGAAATTTGCCGCCATGAAGTAGTAGTAGGGCAACTCGTTCCAGTCGTAATAACCCATGGAGCGAGCGCCTTGCACGTCTACATAGCCGTTGGCCAGGGCATCATTGGCCGATTCTGTGACAAACCCATCCAGCGTCGCCGTGGACGAGGTAGGGTCGACCAGGTTGAAATCGCGGTGGCTTTCATTCCAGAAAGGGCTTTGGTTCTGCACACATGCGGTATCAAGGCGGTATGCGGATACGGAAGCGGCGCCGTTGAGTCCCGGATTACTGGCGTTGGCGGGCTCTCCGTCTATGCCGCCGGCCGGCATCGGATACTGCGGGTTCGCTTGGAAGTATTGCGGCAAGTGGCCAAGGTACTGATCGAATGAGCGGTTTTCCTGCAGCATGAAAATAATGTGCTTGATCGACTGCAGTGATCCCCCAAAAGTCGCTGTTACCGAAGCGGCCGCGGTAATCGGAACCACGCAGGCGCCGGTTCCAGAACACGCTCCCGACCAACCATCGAAAAAGAAGCCGCCATCCGCTTGGGGAATAAGCGTAACCGTGGTGCCGGTGGCAAACTGCGCGGCGCAGCTAGCTCCGCAATCAATGCCCACCGGGCTGCTGGCTACGGTTCCGGTTCCGTAACCGGCTTTCATGACCGAAAGCTGCACCTTCTGGGGACTGCCCGAAGTGAACGAAGCACTCACGGAAGAATCTGCGGTTAGAGCGATATTGCAAGCCGCAGTGCCCGTGCACGCCCCAGACCAGCCGGAGAAAATGTTGCCCGGTTTAGGAGTATCTTGAAGCGATACAGTTGTCCCCCGGTCAAAGGAAACGGCGCACGTGCCCGGGCAATTAATGCCCGGAGGATTGCTTGCAACTGTTCCTGCCCCGCTGACCGAGACGCTCAATCGAACTTGAGACTTTAGCCCGCCACTTACGCTCTCGCAACCTGAGAACAAGAGTGATAGCGCCGCAAGTGAGCATGCGGCGACTGCAGACGAAACAACGCGCACGGCCCGGCCCCTCCGAATTCTGTGTTTCGATGCAGAGTGGTTGGCCGTTGTTGCACATCAGAGCTGTGCAGATCTTTGGAGATGGTCTACGGTCGCGCCTGTAATGATGATGCGCGTCAATAAGAAACATTTTCTGCTGGAAAGAACCACCACTGCTCTAGAATCCGCTGCCGCCGCCTCCGCCGAAGCCGCCGCCGGAAAATCCTCCGCCTCCGCCAAAACCCCCACCGCCGCCCCACCCCGATCCCGTCGAACTCGCGCGCGGGGCCGAGACAAACACCTGCGTCATATCGTTCGACATGGTATGCATGGAGTTGGTGAAGAAAATAGGATTGAATCCACCCATGGGATACGGCACGGGAGATACATACCACGCCGGCGGACTCTGAATCAGCCCGGCAAACTTCTGCGCCCAGACATGCTCGATGCCAAGCGCCATCGCGAACGGGAGGTATTTCTCGAAGGTATTAGGCGGCATCTGTTTCAGCCGGTCGGCATCAACCCGGTGGATGAATTCCTGAAAGCCCAGCACTGCCACCCGCGTCCGCCCACCCTTAACGGTCTTCGCAGTCATTTGCCGGGCAAAGAGCCACCAGATGAGAGCAGAAATAAGCGCGGCTACGATCAGGAGTCCGATCGAGTTGAAGAAATCGGCCGCCCCAAAAAACTGAGCGGCTGCAAATGGCGCCAGGATCACTATGATCGCCAGCAGGCTGTATCCATTGGCCGATTCCGGGTCGAGTAGGTACATGCCTTTGCGCTTTAACTCCGCCATAATGTCCTGGCGAATGATCGGAAGCGCAGTGTAGAAGCGGTTCTTGAGACTTGAGAGACGAACGGAATCGATATTTCCCGCGAAGATATTCTCCAGCATGACTTGCTCATGCGAAGCCAGCCCAGTCCATTTGGCGCGGGGAATCAGCAGGTGCAGCACATAATCTTTGTGATGAAACAGAATGCCCTGTTCCGTGACCTCCTCAATTTTGATGAAGCCGCGCACTGCTAAATCAACAATGGTGGATGTGATGTCGCGAGGATGAATCGTGTCATCGATGAGGGTGCCTGCCTCTGCCGGAGACATATCCTTGGGCGGCTCGTACAAGGGCGCGACCGAAAGCCCAGGGTCGGGATCCCGACCCTGGTACCACCACATCGCGAACATCACGCCGAGTGTCCAAAGGGGCAGAAACACAATGGGGTTGCTTTCCAGAAACCAGACTAAGCGCGCGAACGAACCCGGGTCCTTGAGAATGCCCTTTGGAATGTAGATATCGATGGTCAGCCCGCCGCGCATGGGCAGCGCAGTGGTGGTCTCGAACGAAACGTCCGCTCCCTTTACGTCCGAATTTGCTTCATGTTGGGTGGAACCGTAAATGCCAGTGAAGGCCTGGGCACGCAATGCCCCAGCCGCACTTGCCGGAAATGCCACAAAGGCAGAAGCGTGATCGATGGGGACCGGCCAGTCGTTACCCGTCACATTCCAGTAGAACTCGTCGTGAGTTTCGAAGTAGCGAACCGCGTTGCGCACGGCGTAGTTGATCTCGACGGTCCTCGTGGTATCCACGGCGTCGGGAATGTAAATTTTCAGATCACGAAAACCATTGGAGGTGTGCGATTCGTACCGGAGCTTGTTTCCATTCTCATCCGTGATGCCGGTCACATTCAGAAACAACGTGTAATTGGTTCCACGTGGACCGGGATACTCGATGGGAACGAAGCGGTGTATGCCATGCCATTCTCCTTCGAACTGCAGCGTCAGCCGCTCGGAAACCGCAATGGACCCGTCCTGGCTGACATGGATCGTGTCCTGAAAATCGGCTACCCGCCAGGAACGCGCAAACAGGGGAGCCGAAAAGAGTAGCAGCGACAGCAGCCACGGAAATCGTTTTGCAGACATGCGAAAGGACGGGCGCGGCGCCCATCCCCATACTGTCCGTCCCCACACCTTTGCTTGCCAGCACAGCATCAGAACTTCACGGCCACAACTTCGCGATCGGCGGCTTCGGCCTCGAAGAACTGGCGCTCGTGGAACCCCGCCATATTGGCGAGAATATTCGTGGGGAACGATTGGATCTTCGTATTCAGATCCCGCACCACGGCGTTGTAGTACCGGCGCGCGTTTTGAATAGCATCTTCGGTCTGGCTCAGCGAGCCCTGCAGCTGCGTGAACTCTTCCGACGCTTTCAACTGCGGATAGTTCTCGGCTACGGCAAACAGGCTCTTCAATGCTCCAGTCAGCTGATTTTCTGCCGCAGCCTTATCCGCAGGCGTCGTGGCCTGCATCGCCTGGGAACGGTACTTGGCAATGTTTTCGAAGGTTCCTTTCTCGTGGGCGGCATATCCTTTAACGGTTTCCACGAGATTGGGAATGAGATCATGACGTCGTTTGAGTTGCACGTCGATGTCGGACCAGGCCGAGTCGCAGCGCACCTTGAGCTGGACCAGGCTGTTGTACATCGCGATCACCATGAAGGCGATGACAACCAGGATGACCAGAATAATGATTCCGACCATGGACCTCTCCTGGGCTGAATTGGAAATCAAGGGGACGGTAGCACAGCCGCAAAGCAGGTGCAAACTAGCACTCAGCACTTAGCACTCAGCATTAAACCCTTATCAGGCTGCAAGCATTCGAAATCTCTGACCATCGTAGAAGAGCGGTCCTTTAGGGCCGCGTAAGTTGGCTCACAGAAGAACGAGGGCTTCAGCCCCGGCGGTAACTCTTCCGGAAGCAGACGACTGTTTACCCGCCCAGGCCTACTTGCCGATTGCGCTGCCCACCGGCCTGTGGTCGCTGAGTGCTAAATGCTGAGTGCTGACTGCTGATCGCTGTTTTAACGCCCGCTCTCGTCCAGCAACTGCTCCAAATACTGCTTCCACACAGCCGCCAGCGTGTGCGTGCCATGCCCCCGAGTCTGATCGCTGATGGGCAACAGCACAAATTTCCCATTCTTCACCTTCTTGATTTCGCGCTCCGCGATGCCAAGCTCGGGCGGATTGATCTGATCATCCGCGGAGTTGACGAACATCACGTGCGCCTTGATCTGGTCGAGCTTGGGCGATGGGTCGTAATCGCGGGACGCGTCGAATGCATAAAGCGTATCGTTCGGTTCCAGGCTCTCCATTTCTGTTTTCATGAAGCGATCGACGAACGCGTCGGCCTGCTCGCGGGTGGGGAAGTCCTTCTGCATCTGCAGCGGGCTGCTGACCATAATCAAGAACACATTGATTGCGCCGCGCAAGCCCAGGCGCGGAGGAGCTTTGTATTCGCCATTCATCCACGCGGGATCGGTGGTAATCGATTCCATGATCATCTTCCGCATCATGCGGTTGCGTCCGGCAATTTGCACCGGAAGACACGCCAGAGGCATGGCCGCATCCATGAAATCGGGATAGGTCTCCAGCCACACCCACGAATGCATACAACCCATCGAGGTCCCCATAACCAGGCGGAGATGATTCACCTTCAATCCCTCAGTGAGCAGCAGGTGTTGCGCTTCCACCATGTCATCGTAGGTGTAATGCGGAAAATGCATATGCAGACCGTCGCTGGGCTTGGAAGAATGTCCATGACCGATCGAATCCGGCAAGATAATGAAGTAGCGGCTGGTGTCCAACAGCTGGCCCGGCCCAAAGAGAACACCGGCGAAGCTCGACCTTACAAACTGTTGCCCAGAGCCAGTGGTCCCGTGCAGCACCAGAACAGCATTCGTGACCTTTCCCGCAGAGTCAGTGACCGGCTTCCCATAGGTGGCGTAATGCAGCTTCAACTCCGGCAGGGTCTCGCCGGAATGAAAATGAAAGTTGTGAACGATGAAATCGCTTTCCGTGGGTTTGGGCACTTCTTGTGCAAACAACGCATATGACGACACGAGCAGGGCTATAACCAGTATCTTGGTCAGTCTCATGGGCGAGTAGCTTACGTCGTGGCACGACACTCGCGCAAGAGTAGCGGGATTTCCACAAAAAAAGCTGAAGCGCGGCCGCTGCCAAATTAATCAACCGAGAAGGAGGCAAACATGGAAGAACGCATTCAATACGCCAAAGTAGCTCCCGGTGCATATCACGCCATGCTGGGGTTGGAGAAATACTTGCACGAGTGCGGCCTGGAAGAAGGCCTGCTTCATCTGATCAAGCTGCGTGCCTCGCAGATCAACGGCTGCGCCTACTGTCTCGACATGCATTGGAAGGACTTGCGCTCCATCGGCGAAAACGAACAGCGCCTCTATTCTCTGGATGCCTGGGAGGAATGCCCTTACTACACCGATCGCGAACGGGCTGCGCTGGCGTGGACCGAAGCTGTGACCCGGGTGTCAGAGACTCGTGTTCCCAACGAAGTTTACGAGCGCGTGCGGAAACAGTTCAGCGAGAAAGAATTGGCGGATCTCACGCTGGCAGTCGCAACGATCAATGCATGGAATCGGCTGTCAATCGCAGGACGAACTACTCCGGGAACCTATCAACCGCTTAAAAGGGAAGTGAAGAAGAGCGCTTAGGCGACCACAGCTCACGTAGGGGCAGACGTCTTCGTCTGCCCTGCCGAGCAAAGTTTGGCATCAGCGTTTCCGGTGGCCGGAGGTTTTCTTGCAACACCACTTCGTCACCGGTCGCAAAGATTGGCTCAATCGGGTGGAAATCGACTTGGGACGTGCCAGGGCTCGTTTGGCTACCGGACGCACCACACCAAACGAAGGTGAGCCAGGCTCGCCCGCCCAGACGGGGACGTCTGGCCCTACATGGTTATTGCTGATGCATACGTAGGGGCAGACGTCCTCGTCTGCCCGGCGGAGCGAAGCTCCGCAAATCCATTTTTTATGTTTCCTGCCTGGGATTTCATCCCACGTGCAACTGTAGTCTTAAGAATCAGGGAGCTACCGGCTCGGAGAGTAGTACCCGCGGCGGGCGCGGATCTGAACGTCCTTATTTGTCGCTGTAATCTCGATGCGGCGGTAATGGCCATCGGGATTAAAGTCGGAAGGCTTATAGGAAACGATGTACTGGCTGCGCAGCTCGTCTTCGATCGCCGAGAACGAGTGAGTGATGTCCTTCATCTTGAAGGGAAAGAAGGCACGCCCGCCAGTAGCTTCGGCCAGTTGGGAAAGAATGTTGTCACCGCGGAGCACCAGTCCGCTGTCATCGGTGGAGATCGCGTAAATCAGCACGCCGGCGCGTTCGGCCATCCCAATAGCCTGCGCTTCGCTCACTTCGCTCTGATTGTCTTCGCCATCGCTGAGAATCACCAATGCCTTGCGAACCGGGCGTTCGCTGGTGTCCTTGAGAAGCTTGTCGCGGCAAGCCTTGTAGATAGCATCGTACAGCGCGGTGCCCCCGCCATTTTGCAGGCGGTGGACTCCCACCGACAGCAGTGCCACATTGTCGGTGAAATCCTGTGCCAGTTGGCCGTGCTGGTTAAATCCCAGAACAAAAGCTTTATCGAATGCCGGGCGGAGAACGTGCTGCAGAAACCCGATGGCTGCTTCCTGTTCAAAGTCGAAGCGGCTCTTTACCGACCCGCTCACATCAACCAGCAGACCAATCTCCAGAGGCAAATCGGTCTGCCGCTGAAACGCAAGAATTGATTCCGGCGGCTTGTGATCGTCCAGGATGCTGAAGTCGCGCTGGTTCAGATTGCGGACAAACTTCCCGTGTTTATCGGTTGCTATAAAGAGGAGGTTGACTTCGTCGACCCTCTTTTTGATCGTCACCAGCGGATCGCGGCCGTCAGATCCGCTGTCCGGCATAGCGGCCCCAGAGACTTCGGGGTTGTAAGGTGCGGTGGAAGACCGTGCAAAGCTGGACTGGGCCGACGAGGGCAGTGCGATTGCGCCTAACAGCACCGCAAAACTAACGATTTGACGTATGTACTTCATTCCTAATAAATCCAATATTTTCACTGCCAAGGCCGGCCAGACGGCCTCCCTGGATAATGGATGCACGTAGCGTGCCGAAAGACTTCGGCTGATGCCCTATTCCGGCGCTGGACCGACTGTAGGCCTCCCTTATAAACGTGCCAAGTTACAAAAGGAGCAACCATTTGGTCATAAGCTTGGAATTCAATCAATTACGGGGACTCTCCATCTCCTGCTCTGCCGCCGCGCTTGCTCGTGATAATGTTTCTTGCGAAACGGAGGATCCCCCGATGAAAAGGTTGTTGGCCTTGCTGCTTGCGATCACGATTTCCCCCCTCTCCCTATTTGCCGACAAAAACGAAAAAGAGGAAGACCGCGTGAAAGAAGCCGGCGAGGTGCTGAAAGAGATCATTCACATCCCGGATGACATCCCCAAAGATTTATTCGACAAGGCAGAGTGCGTCATCGTCCTGCCTTCCGTGAAAAAAGGCGCAATTGGGATTGGTGGCAGCTATGGCCGAGGGGTAATGACCTGCCGGTCCGGCCAGCACTATACCGGGCCATGGACGGCTCCGGCGATGTACGCCCTGGAAGGCCTCAACATCGGCTTTCAACTCGGTGGCCAGGCAACCGATTTCGTCATCCTGGTTATGAATCCGCGAGGCGCACAGTCGCTGATGGGAAGCAAAGTGAAGTTGGGGGCCGATGCGTCAGCTGCGGCAGGTCCGAAGGGTCGCAGCGCCGAAGGCGCAACCGACGTCGTAATGCGGGCGGAAATGCTCTCCTACTCGAGATCCCGCGGGCTGTTTGCCGGAGTGTCGCTGGAAGGCTCAACCTTGCGGCCTGACAATCGCGCCAATCGCAAGCTCTACGGACATGACGTGAGCGTGAAAGAGATTCTGCGCGAAGGGAAAGTTCACTCCCCCGCAGCCGCCCAGCAGCTCTTGAGCGAACTGAACAAGTACTCGCCCAAAAACCTTTCCGACCCCAAGTCGTTGGAGTAAGCGGCGTGGCCAAGCTTGAGCGAGCAGGCGCCCAGCTGCGTTGTGGCTGGGCGCGAAATGAGTTGGCGATTCGCTACCACGATCAGGAATGGGGCTTCCCACAGCACCGGGATCGGGTGCTGTTCGAATTCTTGATTTTGGAAGGCGCTCAGGCAGGCTTGAGCTGGGATACGATTCTTCAGAAGCGGAAGAACTATCGCGCCGCCTTCGACGCCTTCGATCCCAAAATTATCGCCAATTACGATCGCCGAAAACTCTCGGCGCTGTTGAAGGACGAGGGTATTATTCGCAACCGTCTCAAGATCGCCTCGGCAGTACAGAATGCCAAGGCATTTCTCAAGGCCCAGGAGGAATTTGGCAGTTTCGATCATTACATCTGGCAGTTTGTTGGCGGGAAACCGCGGGTTAATTCGTGGCGGGACCTCAAACACGTGCCGGCGCGTACTCCCGAGTCAGACGCCATGAGCAAAGATTTGAAAAAACGTGGCTTCAATTTCGTGGGTTCCACCATTTGTTATGCCTTCATGCAGGCGGTGGGCATGGTGAACGACCACGTTGTGACCTGCTTCCGATTCGCTGAACTTACGAAAAAATAATAAGCGGTAGTTTGCCCGATCGGGCTTACACTCTCTTTCGGATGACAGGGGCAGGGGGACGCGGTATGTACTTCGAACAGTTCTATCTCGGCTGTTTGGCGCATGCTTCCTACCTGATCGGGTCGGCCGGAGAAGCGGCAGTGATCGACCCCCAACGTGACGTTGAGGAATACCTCAACGTTGCCCAGCAGCACGGACTCAAGATTCGCCACATTTTCGAAACTCACCTGCACGCCGATTTTGTCTCCGGGCACAAAGAGCTTGCCTCGCGGACAGGCGCGCAAATCTACATCGGGCGCGAGGCAGCTGCTACTTTCCCTCACGTCGATGTGCAGGACGGATTCCAGCTGCAATTTGGCAGGTGCCAAGTTTCCGTTCTCGAAACACCAGGACACACCCCGGAGAGCATCTGTCTCGTCGTCGCCGATCTGGAAAGATCCGCCAATCCATGGGCAGTGTTCACCGGAGACACTCTATTCATCGGAGACGTAGGCAGGCCCGACTTATCGAGGACGCACTCTGCCCAACAGCTTGCTTCCATGCTCTACGACAGCTTGCATAACAAGCTGATGAAGCTTCCCGATGACGTCTTGGTTTATCCCGCCCACGGTGCCGGCTCATTGTGCGGCCGCAACATGAGGGCGGAGCGCTCCTCCACCGTCGGTACGGAGCGGCTGACCAACTACGCCCTGCAGATCAGCTCGCGCGAGGAGTTCGTTCGCCAGATGACCAGTAATTTGCCCACCCGTCCCGAATACTTCGCCCAGGATGCGGAGATCAATCGCGAAGGCGCTCCGGCTTTGGCGGAACTGCCGCCGCTTTCGCCGGTGAGCGCTGACGGCCTGCAAGCAATGATCGCGGACGGGATGCCCGCCCTGGACGTCCGGCCCCCGGAAGAATTCGCCAAAGGCCATGTGCCTTGCTCGATCAATATCGGACTTTCGGGCCAGTTTGCCTCCTGGGCAGGATCGCTTCTGGGACTGAAGTCGCGCCCAGTCCTCATCGCGGATAGCAGTGAGCGAATCAACGAATCGCGCACTCGCCTGGCCAGAGTCGGTATCGAACAACTGGGTGGCTGCCTGCAAAATGGGCTGATCGGATGGCGCAATGCTGGGTTCACGGTGGCGGAACTTCCCCAAATGACGGTGCACACCTTAAAGGATCATTTGAACGAGCGCGATCTCTATATTCTCGACGTGAGGCGGCCGGGCGAGTGGGAGGCGGGCCATCTGGAAAGCGCACAATTGTGGCCTTTGGATCGCTTCCGGGAAGGTCTTCCATCTCTGGAAAAGTCAGCGCCGATTGCTGTGCATTGTAAAAGCGGCTACCGCAGTACCATCGCCTGCAGCCTGCTCATGCGCGCGGGATACAAAAACGTCACCAATATTGTCGGGGGCTATGATGCCTGGGAAGCCGCAAAGCTTCCCAGCGTAAAAGCGGAAGCAGCGTCCTAGCCCGCAGAAGAACTATTGTTTTGGCTCACAGGCGGCCGAAGCCAAGACAGGCGCTTGTAGTTTCTGAGCATTGACCAGCAAAACCCCAATCAATGCAATGCCGCCGCCGATTAACGAGATCAGCCTGGGAAACTCACCCAACCACATCCAGGCAATCAAGATTGCAAGCACCGGGGTGATGTAGAGCAACGTGGATGTACGTCCGGCCGGACCGTGCGCCAGCACATATGCCCAGGCCACATAGGCAATAGCACCCGGAAAGATTCCTAAATAAATGGCCGCGGCCGTTGCCGGCCCGGCCGCTGTCCGCAGTTGATGGAGTAATCCCCCGGCGAACGGCAGCATGAGCACCGTTCCCGACCAGATCGCGTATGCAGTAAATTCCAGCGCGCTATACGTTCCCAAAAAATGCTTTTGAACGATGATGTACACAGCGGAAGCAATCGCGCAGGCCAGGATGATCAGAGCTTGCACGGAGATGCGGATGCCTTGCCCTTCCCCCGCGGCGATAAGCCCGACGCCGATGAAACTGACAAACACGCCAGCCCACGCGCGCGCCGAAAGGTGCTCATGCAGAAAGATGATGGCTAACAGCGCCGTCCATATTGGCGTGGACGCGATCAACAGGCTGGCAGATCCGGCGGTAACCCGGGTTTCGCCGTAGTTTAGGGCGATATTGTAGAAGGTTATTCCAACTGCGCCCGTCAGCACTAATCCCGGGACCTCGTGTAGCGCGGGACGGCGAAAATGTGCGAACGAAGCATAAACCGCCAGCACCACCGACGCGGTCAAGAACCGGAGCACCGCAAGCGACGCCGGCGCATAGCCGCGCAGCCCCGCCCGTATGCCTGCATATGCGGAACTCCATAGGACCAGAGTGGTGGCGAGCGCCAGCAACACCCCAGCGCTGAATTGTCGGTGCGTTGAGTTCATGTTGGGTGTAGCGCGGGCATTCCTGCCCGCGCCTGTTTTCAGCCGGTGAATTTAGAGATGGATGGCGGCCATCCATCTCGAGGACGCAATCGGCCCCGCAGCTTGGTTGCACCCCTGTGCGCCACAATTAGGTCACAACGAATCCTTCGTGGAGCCTTCGTGTCCTTTGTGGTTGATGTTTTTATTTCACCGCAAAGGACACAAAGGAACGCGATAGCCTTCGACTAACCTTTTTCCGCTCTGGCAATACACTCTTCGAGCACATCCATGGCGACGTCCGCCTCCTCGCGCGACACGATCAGCGGAGGCGACAAGCGAATGGAATTCGGCCCGGCTCCCAGGAACAAGATTCCGCGTTCGAACGCCATCTGGACTATGCGGTCGCGGGTCTCGGCATCGGGCGTCTTACTTTCTTTGTCCTTCACGATCTCGACGCCGATCATCAGACCTCTTCCCCGCACATCGCCCACAATGGTGTGCTTCTCAGGCCAGGCGCTGAGCCGTCGCATCATGTGATTCCCCACTTCGGCCGAATTTCTCACGCCCTCACGCTCCAATACATCGAGCGTGGCCAGAGCAGCTGCAATGCAGACTGGGTTTCCGCCAAATGTGGACGCATGCGAGCCCGGGACCCAGTCCATAACCTGTGCTTTCGTGATTACAACGCTGAGCGGCATGCCGGACGCAATCCCTTTCGCGCTGCACACGATGTCAGGCTGTACGCCAGAGTGTTCGATCGCCCACCACTTTCCGGTACGGCCCATGCCGGCCTGCACTTCGTCGTCGACCAGCAGGATGCCGTGCTTGTCGCAAATGCGCCGCAACTCCTGCAGGAATTCCGTGGGTGCGACCACATAGCCACCCTCACCCTGGACCGCTTCCACAAAAATTGCCGCCACTTCTTCGGGGGGAACGGTCGAAGTAAACACCTTCTCTTCGATGAAGCGCGCGCAATCGATCGCATATTGCCGGGCGTCGCTGCCCTTCGGGCGCCGATACAGATTCGGATAAGGCACATGGGTTACGCCCGGCACCAGCGGCGCAAATCTGCGGCGCTGTTGGGGTTTGGACGCCGTGAGCGAAAGTGCGCCCATGGTGCGTCCATGAAACGCGCCGTAGAAAGCAATCGCGTGTTGCCGCTTGGTGTGATAGCGGGAGAGCTTCAGCGCGCACTCAATCGCCTCGGTTCCCGAGTTTCCATAATAGAAACGATACGGGCCGGGCATGGGAGCGATCTTGGTTAACCGCTCGGCCAATTCCAGCATGTTCTCGTAATAGAAATCGGTGCCCGACATGTGGATCAACTGCGCAGCCTGCTTCTGAATCGCTGCAACCACTTCGGGATGGCAGTGGCCGGTGGAAACTACGGCGATGCCGGCGGAAAAATCGAAGAACTCGTTTCCATCGACATCTTCGATGACTACACCGCGCCCGCGCTTGGCAACCAGCGGATAGGAGCGGGTGTACGACGGGGATATCAGCCGGTTGTCGGCTTCCAGAATGCGCTGCGCGTTCGGGCCAGGCAGCGCGGTCTTGATTTGTGGAGTAGCAAGAGTTTTGGTTGACATGGGATCCTCCGGATTCGGTTGTCAGTTCTCGGTTCTCAGTTTCCGGACCACGCCCTGGAGGCGAGGTCAACGGGCATGAGTTCAGCAGAGGAGGATCAGGGCTTAATCGCTGCCGAAGAGATTAGGACGCGCCTGCGAGGGCAGTACCGCGAGGTAACGGCGCGGACACACCAGGAAGTGCAGCCAGCAGACCGGCAGATGCGAATTCGGATTTTGCCTCGCGCGCATGGGAAAGTACCAGGTTGATTATAGCTTGGAAAAATGCCGTGCGGAACCCCGTCGGCGTGACTTTAGGAATGAAGATCCAGCTCTCAACCGTCGCAGAATGTATGTAGGCCCAGACGTCCTCGCCTGGGCGACCCAGCGCAGCTCGGCACATCCCGCTGATTGGCGGAGCTTCACGGCGCCGGGCAGGTTAGGATACGTCCCCGTATGCAAGCCGAACCGGGCACGAGCCGGAGTAACACTCAATGTACCTGCTCTGCGCCGCCGTAAATGGTTGGCGGCGATCCCGGAAAAGGCTTCTCTTTAGGCTCGCGCGTCGGCTCAGCAACCGGATTGGCAGGTGCAGCGATGGCGTCCACATGTTTCGGCCGCCCCTTGCCCTTCAGCTTGGCCGAGAGAGCTTCCCAGCACTCGGCACAAATGTCGTATTCGGTATGCTCGATTTCCCGCTGTGTACACTCGCGGATTTCGTCGCAAAGATCACATCGGTAAACAATCATGAACGCTCCTCTTCGAGCATAGTACTGCAAAGATTTGGGAACGTTAAGGGGGAGGGGATGACCCTGACTCTCCAAATCAGGGCCGCTGGCCACTCACAAGATCTCGATATTCCCCGAGCTGGTGTGCACTTCCACTGCTGGGCCGCCGCCGCGAACCTTGCCATGAATCTCTTTGCGAGTGATTCGTCCCTGCACGGTCACGGGTCGATTTAACGAAATCACTCCTGAGCCCGTACGAGCGTCGAGATCGAACGCAGCATCATTGGCCAGTCGTAATCGAACAGAACCGGAGCCGGTGTGCACAGTCCAGCCACCGGTCGGGTCGCCTTCCGCAGAAATTTCGCCGCTGCCTGCCCTGGCTTCCAGGGTGCCTCTAACACCACGCAACTCAATCGTTCCCGAGCCGGCCTTCACGTGCACGGAGCCGGGCGCCGCCTGCTCCAGTTCAATACGGCCGCTGCCGGTCTCGCCCGAGAAGCCGCCGCCTATCGCTAGAGCCGTAATCGATCCGCTCCCAGTCTTTGCCTGAACATTGCCATCCACGTGTTCCAGCTGCATGTCGCCCGAGCCTGTCTCCGCGATGACCGCGCTTCCCACGTTCGCAACGTTGACATTCCCCGAGCCGGCGGTCACGTCCAGGCTGCCGCGAATTCCGTCGACGCTCTGATTGCCCGAGCCGCTGTGCGACGTGACCTGCGTCTGGGCGGGCACCACCAATTCATAGTCAATGGAGATGTTGCGAAGAAAATCGGTGCTGGGGGTATGGCCGATCCGAATTGTATTCCCGCTCTGCTGGATGGGAGGATTGGCTTCCAGCTGATGCACTCGATCTGCACTCGCCAGCCAACCGCTAGCGCGTATGCGGCCCGTAATTTCGACGGAGTCAGCCGCTCCGGTCCGTACCCTGATGTTTCCCGACCCTGTGGTGACATCAATATTGACAGCACCGTTGACGTTTAGAATGCGATGAAATCTTCCCTCAACCGCTGCCGTAGCGGGCAGAACCAGGCTACCGGCAACGACGAGCATCAAGACTGCGCAAAGCTTCCGTGACGTCCTCAGACCCATTTCACACCTCGAAATCAAGGCTGATCACCAGCCAGCTAGTCAATTTCGATGTCTCCCGAACCGGTCCGAACCGTCACCTCCGGCCCTCCGCCGCGGACCGTGCCTCGGACGGAATGATGATCCTCATCAATTCTGCCCTGCACGGTCATCGTCACTGCGTGGTTCACGTTCAGGTTCCCCGAACTGGTGTTCACATCGAGATTGAAAGCGGCATCGCCCGGAACATGCAGCCGTATGTCACCGGACCCGGTGTGCAGATCCCAGGCGCCCGCCGGCGTGCCATCGATGGTTAAGTCACCGCTTCCAGCTTGGGCCTGCAAGCCGCCTGTAACTCCCGTGACATGAATGTTTCCGGAACTCGTGCGCACCTCTACATCAGCCTTGGCCATTTCACTGAGCCGTACATCGCCGCTTGTTGCCTGCGCTGTAAAAGGCCCAGAAATCTGCCTAGCTTCAACATCGCCCGAACCGCTGTGCGTGTGGACTGATCCACGAATGTTGTCCAGCCGAAGGTCGCCCGAGCCGCTTTCCAGGTCAACGTCGGCGCGCAGGCCCTCTATTGTGACATCTCCCGAGCCGGTGTTCGAACGCACGCTCGTGTCAGCGGGGACGGTCACGTCATAATCGATCCACACGTTATTTATGTTTTCGCGCTCGATGTGAATGGTGTTTCCGGCCTGACGTATCGGTGGATTGCTTTCCAGCCGCTGCACGTCGTCTTTCTTTCCGCCATTCAGCCAGCGGTTGCTGACATGGATCTTCCCGCTGACGGCTACTTCACCCGCGGGTCCACTATGCACATGGACATCCCACTACCCGGTCGCAATTTCGAGTTGTGCCGGACCGTTCACCTGAAACTTGCGGTCAAAGCTGCCCTGGTAGTCGGTACCCGCCGCCGCAACTGATAGAAGGGCGGTACAGCATAAGGTCAGCACAGCTGTGGTTTTAGCGCTTGGCATGGATGCACCTCGCCAGAATGGTCAGAAATGATAAGTGAGGAGTCGGCAGGCCACAGCTCAGCAATTAATCTGTCGCCGACTCCCCATCAATTCCCGTAATCGCTCATTACTGCAGCACGACCTGGTCGCCTTCTTTGAGGCCGATTAGGAGCTCAGTCTTGGCGCCATTGGAGATGCCGATGTTTACCGCGACCTTACGCTTTCCATCTTTCGCTTTCGGATCGGGCACTTCGACCGAAGCTTTCTTCTGATTGTCGTAAATGATGGAGCCTTCCGGAATTTGCAGAACGTTCTTGTGTTCCTCCAGCAGAATTTCGGCATTGGCAGTCATTTCTGCCTTGAGTTCCCCGCCAGGATTGTTGATGGACACGCGCACTTCGAACGTAGTGACGTTATCCTTTTCCACGCCCATGGGCGAAATCTTGGTGACTCTACCGTTGAAGCTTTTGTCCTTGAACGATTCAACTTTGATGCGGGCGGGCTGGCCGAGATAGACCTTGCCGATATCACTCTCGTCGACCTTGCCTTTGACATAGACTTCGCTGGTGTCGCCCAAGGTCATGATCAGGGTCGCCGAGGAACCTAAGACCAGAATCGAGCTGACGGCATCTCCCATCTCAACGTCGCGAGAGAGAACCACTCCATCGATCGGCGCCTCAATGTCCGTATAACTCAGCTGTTCCTCGAGCTGCTTGAGGTTGGCCTGGTCTTGCGCGACCTGGGCTTTCGCCTGTGAAATCTTGGATCGAAGTACAACGACCTGTGCCTTGGCTACATTTTGCTTGTTGAGCGCCATCTCGTAATTGCGCTGGGCATCGTCGAGCGCGGAGGCCGAAACTATGCCGTCCTTGGCCATCCCGAGCGCCCGGTCGTACCCGCGTTTCAGCAATGGAACATCAGGACCCTCGGCATCGACTCGTGCCCGTTCGTAGTCCGCTTGGGCGCTGCTTAAACTCGCTTGAGCAGCTTCGAGGGCGGCTCTTGACTGGGCAACCTGCGCCTCAATCTCGTCCTTGTCGAGTTGCGCCAGCAGTTGGCCTTTTTTGACGCGATCTCCGGCGTCAACCAGCAGTTTCTTTACGATGCCGCTGGCCTTGGACTTGATTTCCACTTTGGTAATGGGAGTGACTTTGCCCGTGGCGACCACGCTCTTGGCCAGGTCTCCCCGCTCCACTTTGGCCAGCTTCGATTGATCTATCTTGGTGCCACCGCTCGTGGCGGCAATCAGACCGCCCACAATCACCAGCAGCAACACGACCGCGATCGAGGCGTAAATAATCCGTTTGCGCCGCTTCTTCTTGCCATTGCCATTGCCGTTCACAACTACCTCCTCAAGGCCGTGTCGCGCTCTCACTGTGTATTACGAAGGTGCTCTGCGGATAGTTCCACAGGACAGCAATTCCGTCGTACGGGTCCGCCTCTACGCCGGTACTGCAGACTCAGTGTCCTGGCTTTTAGACGGGCAACTGGCCAAAGGGTAGCGTTTGTGGAACCCTTAGAAGTATGTGCTGGCATCTCCTCTCAGTTCCAAATCGGAACCGCGGCATATGTTCTGCAGGTAGAACTCTATCAAGGTCTTTGTAATGTTAGAATTGCACGCTAGATGGTCACATTCGTATTGTTGCGGATCTTCGTGATCCTGCTGCTGGTGGCCGTGAATGCCTTCTTCGCGGCGGCCGAGTTCGCCCTCGTCAGCGTCCGCGACACCCGGATTCAACAGCTCATCGAAGCGCGTCGCATCGGCGCCCGCATTGTCCAGCGCCTGCACCAGAATATCGACGAAGTCATCAATGGCGTGCAATTGGGCATCACTGTAACCAGCCTGACATTGGGCTGGGTCGGAGAGCCGATTCTTGCCCGAGTGATCGAGCAGGGCATGGGGCAAATTCCGCATGTTGCGGTTTACGCGCACAGCGTTGCCATTGTCATCACCTTCGCGTGCATCACTTACCTCCACGTCATTCTTGGCGAACTGGTGCCGAAGTCCCTGGCTTTGCAACGTGCCGAGAGAGTCGCGCTGGCCGTGGCTGCGCCCATGGACATATTCCTTACCATCACTCGGCCCTTTCTCTTTGTCATGTTGAAATCCGGGAACTTTGTGTTGCGGCTGTTCGGGTCACGCGAACTGAAAAGGAGCGGTCGAGGCGTGGTCCACTCTCCAGACGAGCTGAAGTTGATTGTGACTGCTAGCCGGCGCTTCGGTCAGATACCTGAGTTCCAGGAGGAGATGATCCACAACGCCCTCGAACTGGATAACACCACGGTTCGCGAGGTGATGGTGCCCCGGCCGGATATCTTCTCGCTGCCCGCTGACTTGACCTTAGATTTGGCATTGGAGCGAGTCGTTTCCGAGAAGCACTCGCGTATTCCGATCTACGATCCGCAGCGGGGACCGGAACATATCGTCGGAGTTCTCTACGTACGCGACCTGATGCGCTGGATGAGACTGCGCATGGCCTTGGGACTTACGCAGCCGACCGCTGCCCGCATCGCCAAAATGCAAGTTGGCCAGATCATGCGCAACGTGCTGGTCGTTCCGGAAACGAAAGTTCTCACCGAACTGTTGTTCGAGTTCAAGGAAAGACGCCGGCATTTGGCAGTCGTCGTGGATGAATTCGGCTCGACCGCTGGCGTGATCACGATTGAAGACATCCTGGCGCGGCTCGTGGGCGAGATTCAGGACGAGTTTGATGCCGCTTCCGCCGAACCGGTTCTGGCTAACGCCTCTGCGCTTGTGCTGGAAGGCTCCACCAGCCTTCGCGACTTGGAGAACGAATTCGAAATCCGCCTCCCTCGTGACGCCGGCTTTGAAACGTTAGCCGGCTTCATTCTTTCGCGTATGCAGAAAATCCCCCGCGAAGGCGACGGGGTTGAGTACGAAGGCATGCGCTTCACCGTTGAGGAAATGGACGCGCACCGCATCGCGAAAGTCAGGATCGACACCGTGAAAAAATCTGCGGCGATGCAGCAGGCGGGAGACTGAAGTGCGAATTCATCTAGTGAGCGTGCCGCCGATCTCGCTGCCGCTTCCGGTTGTGCTGACGACTGAGGACTGAAGACTGACCACGGCTTTTGCTACGCTATCTGCTCAATCGCGTTCTCTACACCCTGCCGGTCATCTGGCTTGTGGTCTCGCTCGTGTTCGTGCTGATCCATCTGGTTCCCGGCGATCCCATCCAGCAGATGCTCGGGGAAGGCGCTCCCGCTGCCGATATCCAGGCGACTCGGCACGCTTACGGTCTCGATGTTCCGCTCGCGCGACAGTACCTCAACTACTGGAAGGGCGTTGTTCATGGCGACCTGGGCAAGTCAATTCGCTTCAACCAGGGAGTCAGCACCCTCATCGCGCAGCGATATCCCTACACCCTGCAACTCACTATTGCCGCCTTGCTCGTTGCCATACTGCTCTCGGTGCCCGCCGGTGTGCGTTCCGCACGCAGGCGGAATCGGTGGGACGACCGGACGCTGAGCGTCATCAGCCTCTTCGGCCTTTCATTTCCGAATTTCGCGCTGGGCCCGATTCTGATCCTGTTTTTCGCAATTGAATTGGGTTGGCTGCCGGTTTCCGGAACCGGCACTTTTGCCCACCTTGTTCTTCCCGCAATCACCATGGGAAGCGCGCTGGCAGCCATTCTCACCCGCATGGTGCGAACTTCAATGCTGGAAGAACTTGGCCAGGACTATATTCGCACCGCTCGCGCGAAAGGCTTGCCCGAGCGCACCGTCGTGTACAGGCATGCCCTCCGTAATGCCATGATCCCGGTTGTCACGGTGCTGGGACTGCAGTTCGGCGCGCTGCTGGCGGGAGCTATCGTAACCGAAACTATTTTCTCCTGGCCCGGTATTGGCCGGCTGACGATTTCGAGCATTTCCAACCGCGACTACTACTTGGTCCAGGGCTGCATTCTGGCGATCGGGTTGACCTACGTGGCGATAAATTTCTTGACTGACCTGCTGTACTCAGCCATCAATCCGAGAATAAGGCAGTAAGCATTTGCACGAAGCGTGCTGGGATCGAGGTGTAGCACCAAAATGGTGTAAGATGGTGATGCATGGCAGCAAGAAAACACGTACGGCGCAGCATCTCACTTCCAGTACCGCTGGCTAAGAAGGTGGACCGTTTGGCGCAGACCCGCCGCTTGAGCGACAACCATGTTTTGATAGAGCTGATTGAGCTGGGCATGGAAGCCCGTCAGCAGAAAGAGAAGGAATTTCTCGAGCTGGCTGGACGCTTTCGGGCCGCCACCGATCCAGAAGAAGCGAAGCGCTTGGGCGACGAGATGGGCCGGATGATCTTTGGTGAGTAATGCCGCAGATCGAGCGCTGGCCGCGGATTCCGGCTTGGATTCGCGATCACCTCGCAGAACGCATGCGCGACCGAAAGAGCAGCCTGGACGATCTCAATCGCCTGCGCATCTGGCTGGAGACCCGCCCAGAAGTTCCCAACGGCCCCTGGTACAAGGACTTTGGCTCCTTCAAACTGTGCGGCGAGGGTAAGTACCCCAAGACCTTTCTTCTTGCTGGACAGGTCGCAAGTGGCCGAGAGCTTTAGCAGTTGGCCAAGAAATCTGTTATCCGGTTCATTTTCATTCTCCGGCATCAGGTCATGTCTGCTTACGCCATCTCGCTCCGCAGCGCCGCCCGCAAGAATTCGCTGGCCACCATCGGCATTGTGCTCGTGGTCATCTTCATTTTCTTTGCCCTGTTTGCCCCCTGGATTGCTCCGCAGGATCCCGCTCAGATCGATTTACCGCATCGCCTGGCCCGACCCTCGCTCCTTCACTGGTGCGGCACAGACGAGTTAGGCCGCGACATTCTGTCGCGTCTGATTTATGGCGCACGTATTTCCATGCTGGTAGGAAGCTGCGTGGTCGTGGCTGCCTTGCTCCTCGGCCTGGTCGTCGGTTCCATCGCCGGATATTATGGCGGTCGTGTCGACCGCTTCGTGAATGTAGTCGTCATGAATGCGTTTCTTTCGTTTCCCGGCATACTGCTGGCCATAGCCTTTGTGGCGTTTCGCGGGCCCGGCATTTTCAATTTGATCTTTGCTCTGGCTCTCGGCGGATGGGTCGGCTACGCGCGCTTAGTTCGCGCCCAAGTGTTGGCGACCCGGGAACGCGAATACGTGGAAGCCGCGCGTGCCTTGGGCGCCAGCGACGGACGTGTCATCGTCCGCCATATCCTCCCCAACATTATTCAGCCGGTCATCGTGCAGGGTGCAATTGGCATGGCCGGTGCCATTCTTGCGGAAGCAACCATGAGTTTTCTCGGCTTGGGAGTGCCTCCCCCAACCGCAAGCTGGGGATCGATGCTTAACGATGCCCGCGCTCACCTGTTCGATGCACCGCACTTGGTTCTGTTTCCCGCTTTGGCAGTCATGCTCGCCGTCTTATCATTCAATTTCATCGGCGACGCCTTGCGCGACTACCTCGATCCGCGCTCACGAATTGAAGTAGGTCTATGACCGGTTTCTTTTTGCCGTGAATACGGCAATCACTGTGTGACTGTTCTCGTTGTGACGCTCCGTGTGCAGACGGGCGTCCCGCCCGTCCTTCGAAGCCTTTGCATAACCACATTGCATACTCCATCCCAACGTTGTATCGTCGTTTCCCCATAGGCGGCGCGCATGACTGAGCCAAGCTCCTCCCGCAAGCAGATCATCACCTACCTGGCATTTTTGTTTCTCTTCAGCTCCGTTTTTTATTTTCTGATTCTTCGCGCCGGAACCTTGCGCTCCGGCATGGGATTGAATGTGCGCGGCCTGATGTGGTGTCCCGCGCTCGCTGCGTTCGCCACCCTGCGTCTGAATCGGCGCAGCTTTTCGGAACTGGGATGGTGTTGGATCGGCAAGTATCAGTGGCAGAGCTGGTTTATTCCGTTGCTGTACACGGCCATTGCATACGTTATCGTCTGGATGTCCGGCCTTGGCGGGTTTGGGAATCCTGAGTTCGTCAGGAGTATGACGCAAGCCATGAATCTGCGCGCGCCCGCTTGGCTTTCCGCCACGATCGGCGTGGTGCTGATCTGCACCTTCGGCTTGATCACCAGTCTGGCGAGTGCCTTGGGCGAGGAGATCGGCTGGCGCGGCTTTCTAGTTCCGGAACTGGCGCGCAACATCAGTTTCACCCGCACCGCGCTGATCAGTGGCGCAATCTGGTCCCTGTGGCATTATCCCGTGCTGATCTGGGGTGATTACAACGCCGGAACTCCCGCTTGGTACGGCCTGACCTGCTTCACCGTAATGGTAATTTCCATCAGCTTTGTTTTTGCCTGGATGCGCCTCAAGTCCGGCAGTTTGTGGACCGGCGCAATGCTGCATGCCAGCCACAACCTTTTCGTGCAGGCCATCTTCACACCTATCACTCGCAGTACGGGGAAAACCGCCTGGTTCATCGACGAGTTTGGCGCGGTGCTCCCGATCATTACAATCGCGTTTGCGATTTACTTCTGGCGGCGCAGACGGGAATTGCCGCAGCAGGACTCACTCTCCTCCGCCCCATCGGCCCTAGAGACCGGTACTGTTGTCGCCTCCGCCTGACGGCTGGCACCAACCGTGACAGTTGACTGACTCAGGAACTCCGACCTAATAATCACAGCCTGCGGCGAGGTACTTGGGATAGAATGCCCGCCATCGAGGAGGCGGCGTGTCTCAGGGCTGGGAGAGCACACTCCAGAGATGGACGAAGGCCGGGTTGATCGATGCAATCACGGCCGAACGCATTCGCCAGTTTGAAGCCTCGCAAGAGAAGCCCGGCCAATTGCAATGGCCTGTTTTGCTCGCCGTCGCGTTAGGCGCCTTGATGCTGGGCGCGGGTGTGCTTCTTTTTGTCTCCGCCCATTGGGATAATTTGTCACCTTCCGGACGCTTCTCTCTCGTGCTCCTGCTGGTCGCCATTTTTCACGTCTCCGGCGCAATTCTTTCGACCCGCTTCTCAGCGCTGAGTACAGCACTGCATGCGGTAGGCACGATCGCACTGGGAGCGGGAATTTTCCTGGCAGCCCAGATATTCAATCTCCAGGAACATTGGCCGGGAGGCGTTCTTTTGTGGTCTGTGGGAGCGGCGCTGGCGTGGTTTCTGCTCAAGGAGTGGCCCCAGGCAGCCGCCGTTGCCTTGCTTCTGCCCGCATGGCTCGGTTCGGAGTGGATCGACGCGACGCAGCGATTCCGCGGCATCGAGCCTGTTCTCGCCCGCGGCATCTTCCTTTTGGCCATTACCTATTTGACTGCTTTCTATGGCGAACGCCGGGGAGCAGAACGGCGCGCGCTCGCGTGGATTGGCGCCCTTGCGCTGATTCCATCCGCCGTGGTCACCGTAACACCCGGTGGATGGATGTTCATGAAGAGTGATCTCCCGGCCGGGCTTTTGGCCGTGGGCACCATCCTCGGACTGTTGCTGCCTTTGGTTTTAGCGTGGTGGCTAAGAGGAAGAGCCGCTTGGCTCAACGGCATCGCCGCAATGTGGGTACTGCTGGCAATGACTTTGACTACGTACACGCCGCAACAAGAATCATTGATTCACTATGCCTGGCGGGAAGTTGGTCCGTATATCTGGTGCGGGCTGGCGGCGCTCGGACTGATTGCTTGGGGCTTGCTGGAAGCTCGCCGCGAACGCATCAATCTCGGGGTAGCGGGATTCGGACTGACTGTCATCGTCTTCTATTTCTCCGAGGTCATGGATAAGCTCGGGCGCTCGGCCAGCCTGATCGGCTTCGGCATCCTGTTTCTGGTCCTCGGTTGGCTGCTGGAGAAAACTCGGCGTCAACTGGTTGCGAAAGTGAGGGCAGCGGCCGCATGAAGCCATTGAGAAAAGGGCTGCTCGTCGCCTTGCTGCACGTGATCATCGTGAGCAGCCTTGGCGCAAAGTTGCTTTATGACCGTTGGCATCGTCCCCGCATTTGGGTGAAAGTCGCGAACTACGATCCCGATCTGCCCATCCGCGGCCGCTATCTCAGCCTCAATCTCGAGATACCGACCGAAAGCATAGCCATTACGCGAGTTCCCCAGTCCTATGGCAAGGACAAAGACCGTCAGCCGCTCTATTTTGAGCACGCCACCCCTTATCGTTGTGACCTTGTCTTCCGCAACGGCACTCTGATCGCGGTGGGGAATGAGCTTGGAGAGTACGGGCTCTGGGTGCGTCAGCGTCCCAACCAGCCCAGTGTCGTCGTCGTGGATACTAGAACCCCGTTCTTCATTCCCGAACACCTGGAGACGGGCGCTATCCGCGCTGCGCAAGAGTTGTGGATGGAAGCCACAATCCCGCGTAAAGGGCCGCCCCGGCCGATCCGTTTGGCCATGAAAAAAGACGGCGTGCTGACGCCGTTCACGCTGCGATAGGTGATCGCATGTTGCTTATGTGTACCCGAGATCCCTAGTCACCGACAATGTCGAGGACCGGCTTGCGGCTCTGGAAAAGCAAGATCGAATTGAGCAGTTGCTGGGTGAACTGAAGGCGAAGCGGGGCGCTTAGCTGGCGCCATTAGCGCTTCTTCCGCTCATCGCCGGCGATCAGTCCATCCTTGATGTGGATGACGCGGTGAGCATATTCGGCAATGTCATGTTCGTGGGTAACCAGGACGATGGTGTTGCCTTCCGCATGCAGCCGGTCAAAAAGCGCCATGATTTCGTTGCCGGTCTGAGAATCGAGGTTACCCGTAGGCTCGTCGGCAAGAATAATGGACGGCCGGTTCACCAGCGCACGGGCAATCGCCACGCGTTGCCGCTGTCCGCCCGATAGCTCGTTGGGTTTGTGCATCATGCGCGCTTCCATGCCCACTGCGGCAAGTGCTCCTTTAGCTTTGTCCATTCGCTCTTCGGCAGGAATACCCGCGTAGATCAAGGGAAGTTCGACATTGTGCAGCGACGTGGCGCGCGCGAGCAGGTTGAAGGTTTGGAATACAAAGCCAATCTCTTTGTTGCGGATGCGCGCTAGCTCATCGTCGTCCAATTCGCTGACCAGTTGCGCGTTGAGCCAGTACCGCCCCTGGCTCGGCGTATCGAGGCAGCCAATCAGATTCATGAGCGTCGATTTCCCGGAACCAGACGGGCCCATGATGGCCACATATTCGTTGCGCTCGATCCGCAGATTGACTCCGCGCAAAGCGTGCACCTGCTGCTCCGACCCCATGTCATAGGTCTTCCACAGGTCTTCGGTGCAGATCATGCACGAGGCGGGAGGAGCCGAAATTTCCGGTTGCGAGATGCTGATTACTTCTGCGGTGGCCATCGCGTTCTCCTTATGATCTGCGGTCAATTTGCGGATCCCCTACTCCTCGTTGTTTCTTAATCGCCGGTTGTGCGCCAAAATCAGTCTAGCGTTAGACGGCTTCTGTTGGCTGTCGTTAGTCGTTCCCCCAATGGCGTAGGAGGGAATGACTTGCCAGCGACCAACGGCGGACGACCAAGGACTGCATCAGCTGCTCTCCTCTTCCTTCTTGGGCGCGGAATTGTCGACCTTGACCTTGGCGCCCGGTTTCATAGTGCGCAATACCTTGTAGCTGCCGGTGACGATTTCGTCGCCTTCCTGCACGCCTTTGGTGATCTCGATATCGGTCGTGCCCGCGATTCCCGTTTCGACAGGCACAAACTCCGCCTTGCCTTTACGAATTACGAACACACCCTGGATTTCGTCTTTATCATTTTTCGATGCCGCCGGCTGGGGAGAGGCAGCCTGCACCAAATTCGAGCCGTTCTTGTTTTTTTCCAGATCCGCTGGTTTGCGCACCGTCAGCGCCTGAATCGGAATACTCAGCGCGTTGCCACGGGTTGCGGTCGTGATCTTTGCCGTCGCCGACAGTCCGGGACGCAGATTCGGCGGCGGGTCCTGCAGCGTCACCACCACTTTGAAATCTTTGGCTTCCTGGCTCGAAGAGGTTTCCTGGGAAGTGGCAATTCCGGTAGAGCGCACGATCGCGTTGTCGCCGATCTCGGTGACCGTCCCTTTAAAGCTTTTGCGGGGGATCGCGTCAATGGTGACTTCGGCAGGCTGGCCAAGCCTGACATTCACGATGTCGGTCTCGTCGACTTTCACTTCTGCGGTAATGACCGACATGTCCGCAATCGTCATCAGAGTGCTGCCGGGGGAGTTCTGAATGCCGATGACGACGGTTTCACCCTCACGCACCGGCAAGTTCGTCACCACGCCATCGTAGGGTGCTTCATACGTGGTCTTCTGCAGGACGTCGGAGACGCGGGTCAGATTGGCGCGCGTCTGCGTCACGCGGCGCTCGGCGGAATCGACCTGTGCCTTAGACTGCGCGACTCGCGCCTGGGCCTGGCCCAGTCCAGCATCGGCCGAAAGCCAGGCGTTGTTGCGGGTGTCATAGTCAGACTTTGAAATCAGCGCTGCCTTGAAGAGCGCCTGGGCGCGCTCCCAATCCAGCTTGGTGCGATCGTAATCAGCTTTCGCCCGGTTCAGGTCGGCGAGAGCAGTCTTGTATCCGGCCTCGGCCGCCAGTGCGTCCGTCTGGGCAGCCTCAAGTCCTGCACGCGTAGCCGCAACATCGGCGGAGGACTGCACATTTTCGAGCTGCGCCAGCAACTGTCCTCGCTTTACCCGGTCGCCCTCTTTGACGTACAGATGCGTTATTTTTCCAAATGCGTTCGCGCCCACGTTGACGTAGGTCTTGGGTTTGACTTCACCCGAAGCAGTCACGACGGCGGTCAGGTCCTGGTGTTGTGCTTTCGCGGTCTGGACGGTGACGACGTTGCGGCCGCTTAAATAGATGGTCCCGCCGACAATACCAATCAGCAGCAGAGCTGCCGATACACCAATTGCGACTTTATGCCAAAGTTTCATTGCATCCTTGTGAACCACCGGAACATTAGCCAGCCGCTTTGGTTCAAGCTCATTGCTTTCGGCTCGCGCTCGCTCCACGAGCGGGGCTTCTCCCACGTCCGCAATGGTGGCGGGATGCACGTCATCTGATACGGCGCACAAGTGGCGGAAGTTCCAGCCACGGCTCTGCTCGTGCTAAGCCCGAGATCGTTCTACACTTGCGGGAGGGAAGTAAGCTGTATTATAGCCTGCCGAGGCCCAAAATGGTCGGCCAGTCTGCTGCTAAAGAACTATGTTCATGGGACTTACGGCGTAAACCTGGCTCCGGTCCCAGATATCTAAACCTTGCCTTGGGGCATCCAAGCACTTAGAATAAGGTGCTAGCATTTTAGGAGTACTTCCTCACCATGTCCCGGGTGCGCTTGGTTCGTCGTGCTTTGACCTTTTTGTCCATTACTTCCATGTTCCTGCTGATGGGTGTTGCGCTTGCGCAGAGCCCCGCAGACGATGGTAACGATCGCGGAACCTCGATCTACAGCAAGGACAAGGACGCTGCCAGCCAGCCCAAGCAGGAGCAAGATCCGCTTAAGCGGCCGCTGAGCGAGAAACAGAAAAAGGCCAACGCCAAGTCTCTGAAGCAAGAGCTGGGTAAGACCTACAAGAAGTGGCTGGACGAAGACGTTCGCTGGATCATCACGGACGAGGAGCGGTCGGCCTTCATGCAGCTATCCAATGACGAAGAACGCGATCAGTTCATCGAAGCGTTCTGGGCGCGCCGCGATCCTACTCCCGACACCCCTGAGAACGAATATAAAGAAGAGCACTATCGCCGCATTGCCTACGCCAACGAACACTTCGCCGCAGGCATTCCTGGCTGGAAGACGGACCGCGGACGCATCTACATCATGTACGGTCCGGCCGACGAGATCGAATCGCATCCCTCGGGCGGCACCTACGATCGGCCCCAGGAAGAAGGGGGCGGAAGCACTTCGACCTATCCTTTCGAAGACTGGCGCTATCGCTACCTCGAAGATGTCGGCCAGGAGGTCATCATTGAGTTCGTCGACACTTGCATGTGCGGCGACTATCACATGACCATGGACCGTTCTGAGAAGGACGCTCTCCTGTACACCCCCAACGCCGGGTTGACTCTATATGAGCAGATGGGCCTGGCTAACAAGGCCAGCCGATTTTCCAATGGCGGCCTGGAGCGGCTGGGAACTGGCCCGTTCACGCAGAACGAACAGTCCAAGCAGTTCGACAGGTTAGAGCAGTTTGCGAAGTTAAATCGCGCGCCGACGATCAAGTTCAAGGACCTGGAAGAAGTTGTCACCCACAAGATCAGCGTCAACTTGATGCCGTTCGATGTGCTGACAGACTTCGTGAAAGTGACCAGCGATACCGTGCTGGTTCCGGTGACGGTGCAGATTAAAAACCGCGACATCACCTTCGTCAATAAAGAGGGAGTGGAGCGCGGCACAGTCAATATTTTCGGGCGCCTCACCACGATTTCCGGCCGTGTGGCCCAGACCTTCGAGGACACCGTCCAGGTCGACGTTCCCGCCGAGTTGCTACCGAAGACTACCGAGAATGCGTCTGTCTACTGGAAGGCGGTCCCGCTGCGCGCCGGGCGCTACATTCTGGAAGTAGTAGCCAAGGATGTGAATGGCGATCGCGTGGGCACATGGAGAAGGGGAATTCAGGTTCCGGAGTACGTCGACGACCGGCTGCAGACCTCTTCGCTGGTGCTGGCGGATGTCATGCATGCCGTTCCTTCGCGCAATGTGGGTACGGGAAATTTCGTGATCGGCGACACTTTCGTGCGGCCCCGCGTGCCTTCCGCTGACGGTAAACCTGTAACTTTCAAGCGCTCTCAGAATCTGAACCTCTGGATGCAGGTTTATAACCTGGGTGTCGATGAAAAGACCCATAAACCTTCCGCGACGGTTGAGTACAATGTGGTAAATGCGGCGACCAACAAGGCCATCATTCACACTATTGAATCGACGGACCAGATGGGCAATGTTGGCGATCAGTTGACGCTAAAGAAGACGTTGTCAGCGGCCGGCCTGCAACCCGGCGTTTATCGCCTGCAGATTAAGGTCAACGACAACATTTCCAAGCAGACGGTCGACCCTTCCGCGACGTTCAGCGTCGAGTAGGCCACAAGCTTGGTTCTCCGCAGGTGGTGGAGCATGGTCCATAAGCTCGGATATCTGGCGCTGGCATTGGGCCTTGTGCTCCCGGTGTGGGCTTCGGGAAAGCCGGGCTCCATCTCCGGGTACGTGCGGAACTCCGCCGGCATGCCGCAAATGGGCGCCGTGGTGGAGATTCTCGGCTCCGCATCTCAGTCACTCAAAGTTTTCACCAACGAGAAGGGCTTCTACGTGGCCGCCGGCCTTCTGCCGGGCGTGTACGATGTGCGGGTTTCCGCCCCTTCTTATCTTCCTAGCTTGCGCGAACGGGTTGGACTTCATTCGGGCGCCAGCACCGTCGTAAACGTGACGCTGAATACCTTATTTGAAGTATTTCAGTTAGCTCCCAATCGCGGTCCGTCTGAAGATGACGACTGGAAGTGGACCCTGAGGTCGGTTGTGAACAGGCCCATTCTTCGTGTCTTCGACGAAGCTCCCGTCCTGGTTTCAAAATCAGAGAAAGACGAGAACGGCCAGTTGCGAGGATCGCTTTCGTTCCTGGCAGGCGCCGGTTCAACCGGGTATGGCGAAACTCCCGACATGAGCACCGGCTTTTCGCTGGAGCATTCCATATTTTCTTCTGGCACGCTTGCGTTCAACGGCAACGTCGGCTACGGCAGCGGCACTCCCACGTCGATGCTGCGGGCCTCTTATTCCCACGAGATGGCCAATGGCTCGCACCCGCAGGTTGCGCTTACGGTTCGCCGTTTTGCCTCGCCCGATCCAAATATTCATACTTTTCAGGCTTTGGCGCTCTCGGCGTCTGATGGGCTCAGCGTCGGCGATTTTCTTCAACTGAATTTTGGCAGCGAACTGCAGACCATTCAGTTCATGGGACGAGTTAATGCTTTTCGTCCTTTCGGCTCCGCGGATGTGCACCTCTCGCCTAACACGGTGTTGGAATATCGGTACGCAACCTCGGTCCCCAATAGCCGCTTGTCAAAGGGATTCGATTCTTCACCCGCGGACCTCAGCGAAACCAATCCGCGCATGAGTCTGGCAGGGTATTCCAGCGTCGTTGAAAGTGCCCATCATCACGAGCTCTCGTTATCGCGGCGGATGGGCGCCACCAATCTGCAATTTGCCGCCTTCAGCGACCGGATTTCCAATCCCGCTTTGCTGGGCGTCGGCGAAGTTGCCGCCGAGACCGGTGACATTCTCCCTGAC
>DASSIO010000217.1:0-4550 GCA_035691825.1 Terriglobales bacterium
GGGTCTCGCTGGTCAGGATTTTAGCCTGGGTCTCGATGTAATTATCGGTATCGACCATGTAGTCGTAAGAATCCGCGCCTTGGAACGGGAGTATGTTGCCGTTTTCGCGGTCGATTTCGATCCGCGCCGTAGCCACGTAAATCGGCTGCATGCGGAATATGGCGATCGCTACGATAGTGACGACCACAAGCGTGAAGGAGAGAATCAGCCACTGGTGCTTGCGGAGGATGAGCAGGTAGTCGTAGAGGTGAGGCTCGCGGGGGGACAATTCAAAGGAAGCCATAGGGGGAGCGACTGGCACCAACTCGACGGCGCCGTTTGAGCCATTTTCGCGGGACACGATCTTGGTTTCGTCGGCCATCTTCTATTGATATGCAATCCGGTAGAGAGCCACACCCGAGCCCAAAGCGAGGCCAAATTCCATGGCCCGGAAAAGCGCCTGTTTCGAACCGCTCTGTGGCACGTAAAGAATGTCACTCGGCTGAAGCTGAATATCTTCCGCCTGACGGTTGAGAACTTTCTTCAAATCCACGGCCACCTCATGTTGCTGGCCCTGGCTGTCTTTACGGACGATGACGGCGTGATCAGACTTGGCCGTTTTCGTCAGCCCGCCAGCCAGGGCAAGAATCTTCAAGGTGGTCAACTGCGAACGGTCGTTAGCCAGAACATAACCGCCGGATCGATTGACCGCCCCGAGAACGTAAACAATTCCAGCGTGAGGGACGGTGACAATATCTCCCGCTTGCAGAGGGATGTTGTTCTTGGTCTCGCCTGTCTCCATCAGATCGTTCAGATTGACGGTGATGGTGTTGGCCAACGGCGGCGGCTCCGCCTGCGAAGAGGAATTGGAAGGAGCGGATGCAACCATTGCAGGGGAAGGCCCTGAAGACGCGCTTCCTTTAGCCACAGTTGAATTGCCCACGGGAGCCGCAGCGGCGGGCTCTGCACCGGCTTCCGGAGGCTCTGCTTCGTCGGTTGAAGGGTCCGGAACGGGGCGCGTGACGATGACTGTGTCTCCAGCATCGTTGGCTACCCCTCCAGCCGCAGCAAGGACTTCCAGCAGGGTAACCGAGCGGTCCGCTTCGTAAACCAGGGGATGGGGAACGGCACCGACAACAGTAATCGGCTTACTCTTGTGATCTTTCACGCTGACGCTGACATCCGCATGAGTCACCAGACCGTTCGCTTCCAGGACTTCTGCAATTTTTTGCTCGGCCTGCAATTCAGTAAGACCCGCAACGCGCAACCGCACGGGAACCAGGGGGATGCCGATCGTACCGGTCTGGCTGACACGCACTTCGCGGCTGAGTTCTTTTACGTCGAAAACTTCGATGTCCAGCACGTCACCAGGGCCGATAACGTAATCGTGAGGTTTCGTCCGCAAGCCGGAGGAAAGCTCGCGGATGCGGTTATTGACCTGCTGCGGGGTTTCTAGAACGGGCTGGGCACTACCGGCTTGCGCGCGGCAGGAGGGAGCAAGCGGCATGGAGACGAGTAGGCCGCTCGCAATAAGACACCCCAACGCAGCACCCAGTCTAGCTGGCTGCATAGATAGATGACCCCCGCACGGATTATACAGCGATAGGGGCGAAGTCAATTACGGATTTCAAGAGGACTCGGGTTGCTCCACCGTTTGTGGGGCGGAGCTTGTACCCCTCGGAGTTACTTGATGCATTTCGGCTGTCGCCAAATGC
Organism: Terriglobales bacterium; assembly: GCA_035691825.1. Taxonomy (GTDB): domain Bacteria; phylum Acidobacteriota; class Terriglobia; order Terriglobales; family Acidobacteriaceae; genus Gp1-AA122. The sequence goes on from DASSIO010000217.1 coordinate 1,695, forward strand.
GCCATGAGGAAAAACAGCAGGGCATTCGAGGGAGTGTGCAGGTTGTAGTCCACAAAGGAATGCACCAGAAGGCCGGCGCAGGCCACCATTCCAGAGATTCGAAGGACATCCGAAAACGAGTAGTCCTTCTGGCAAAGTCGCGCAAAGGACTTTCGCAACAAAACCACAAGAAACCACGCGCAGCAAAGGCCTCCCAAAACACCCGTTTCCGCGAGGGCTTCGAGGTAATCGTCGTGCGAATGGTTGACAATCTTGCCGTCGTAGAGAGTCTCGTAAGGCGGATAGACAATTTGCAGCGTGCCCAGCCCGGTGCCCGCCACCGGATGGTCCAGGAAAATGTGCCATGTGCCTCTGGCCATCGCAACTCGCTTCGCTTCGCTCACTTCGAGCGTTTGCAGTGACGAGAAACGCTGCAGAATCTGTCCCACTCCCAGCCAGGAAACGATGAGAAGCGCAGCCAGCAGGACGGCAGCGGCGGCGAGTAATCGCTTCCCCATGCCACGGCTGCGAAGCAGCACATACCCAAGCAGGAGGATCTGGACACAAAAGCTCACAATGCCTCCCCGGGAAGCCGAAAGAAAAAGCGCGGCTACGGGGAGAATTGCGAAAAGGCCGACAACCACCCAGCGTTCGCGCCGCACCCGCCCCAGCACCAGCGGCACCAGCGCGAGTGGCACGATCAACTCCACGAATCCGGCAAAATGATTGCGATTGACATAGGGGCCGAAGGGAATTCCGCCGTAATGCATCGTGCGAAACCAGTAGAGTTTGCCATTGAATGTGAGGTGCTGAAGAATGCCAAACACGCTGACGATAAAGCCCAGCACCATGCCAAACCAAATGAAGCCACGCCAGTCCTTCAGGGTGTGGAAGACCTGAGCGGCGAGAAATAGCAGAATCAGATAAGCCAAAACGAGCTGTAGCTCGACACGTGTATGGAAGGAAGAAGCCGTGGCGCGAAAAAACCATTGGCCTAGAACGATCAGAAAAAAAAGGGCCAGCGGCGGAAGCAGCGGTGAAAAAGCGAGCGGCTCTTTTTCGGTGACCCGCAAACGGAGGGCATAAACCAAGAAAAGGAATCCCGCGCCGGTTTCCAGAATCGCGCGCGCCCACACTTCGACTCCGCCTTGCGCGGCCACGGCGAAAGCGACCAGGGCACAGATGCCAAATCGCAAAAACCTCATGGTTTGCGGGGCTCCGCGGCGACCGGAACCAGTGCAACGTCATCCACCCAGGCCAGCCCTTCAATTTTGCCCACGCCTTCCTGGCTGGTTAGCCGCACCACGCAAACCTGCATTTGCTGAACGCCCTTTCCCGCAGACCAGGGCAATTCGATGCGCGTCCAAGGCCGGCTGCCATGAACATCCGCAGTCAAGGTGGCCGAGGTGTCCTGCGTGCCAAGGGGGCGCAATTGAAAACGGATGCCCTGGTCCGTGGTTAGGGACAAGGTCCGGACCCAGGCCGAAAAGTCATAGGTGGCCGAGGGTTGTACCGCGACTTCGTGGCAAGGGCCTATCAGGTAGGGATTGTGTTCCCCGTCGAACAGGATTCGCAGCGCGCGATTGCCGGAATGCTTTTCGTGAGTATCGAGGGAGACCTGGACACCTTGCACTCCAACGGGAAACGTCCAGGCAAAACCGCCCCCGATTACGTTGGACTCAAAACCACCATCCCACAAGATGGAACCCGCGGGCGCAGGAAGATTGGCGAAACCGGAAAGCGCAACGGCCTGTTCCCATACACGCTGAGCTTCTGGAACTTGCTTTTCGCGAAGGAGAGCATCCACAAGGGCAAAAACGTCCGCGAGTTGTAAATGCGAATGAAGGGCCGCAAGCCGGTTCCAGACCTTGACGGCATTGGCGGTGTGGCCGTCTGAGATTTGATCCCGGATGGCATCAAGATACGCTTCCGCGGTCGGAGGCAGCACTCGGTCGAGAACCAAGTCAATGTTCGGTTCGGCTCGCAGCGCGCGCGAAAGCGCTTCGCCACCGCGCCCCGGTTCGACTTCGACGGCGTGACGAATCTCGACGAAAGCGGCGTCCGATTCTCCCTGGCGGAGAAGAAAATTGCCGTAACGCCACGAAATGTCGGCAGAGAGAGGATAGGCGCGTTTGGCATGAAGATACGCATCGCGCGCCGTGGTAATATTGCCCTCGGTTTCCTGCGCCGTAGCCAGATCCGCCCAAACCTCCGCCGACTGCGAGTTTAAAGCCAAGGCAGTGGTGTAGGCCTGGATGGCGCGAGCCGTGTCGATATTTTCCAGGTTGTACTGCCAGTAGCGGCCAAGAAGATACCAGTTGCGGAAATCTCCGGGTTCCAGGCGAATGGCGCGCTCATAACCTTGCAGCGTTTGCAGCTCTCCATAATGGTGGGCCAGTGCATTGCGGATGCTGAAATAAGAAAGAAACGCTGCGGCCGCCGCCGCAAGGGCCAGAATTACGCCACGAGACGTGAAATGGATGCGGCGCGGATTCATTCTCCCGTACTTTGCCTATCCCGCTTCACCCTTGCAAGGCAAAAGAAAGTCCCATAGATACGGACGTGGCGACAAACGCGGCCGCAGGAGCTCAGGTGCAATCTTTCGTAACGAGACTTCTTCGGCACGAGGTTGCTCCACACAAAAGCGAACAGTAAAATGCTTTACCAGCCTGGGAGCAATTCGAGCCCATTCTCGTTGCAACGCGACCCTTCGTGGGCGCCTATGGCCGAGAAGCTCAAGGGATCGAATGAGTTGGAATGGCGGCGAAAGCAGTCCCCTTTCGAACGTCGAACCTCCAGCCTTGTTAAAGAAAGGTGCGTTGCGTGAGCGGCTTCGTCTGCGTTTTGCACCGCGATGGGGCGCCCGTCGACCCGGCG
>DASSIO010000218.1:0-44306 GCA_035691825.1 Terriglobales bacterium
CAATGCCGTTAACTGGATGCGCAAGAACTCGATTTGGCCGATGACTTTCGGCCTCGCTTGCTGCGCAATCGAGATGATGTCGATGGGGGCCTCCCGCTTCGATATTGCGCGTTTCGGCGCGGAAGTGTTCCGGCCATCGCCTCGCCAATCCGATCTCATGATCATTGCCGGGCGGGTATCAAACAAGATGGCGCCAGTCATTCGTCAACTTTGGGAGCAGATGCCCGAACCGAAGTGGGTGATATCGATGGGCGCATGCGCCACCTCGGGCGGAGTTTTCAACAACTATGCCCTCGTTCAGAGCGTCAATCAGGTCATCCCGGTGGACGTCTATGTACCAGGATGCCCGCCCCGTCCCGAGCAGCTGATCTATGCCATCAATCTTCTGCAACAGAAGATTCAATCTGAGCGTGGCACGATGAAAAAGGCGCTCAATCTAACGTAGGCCTCGGTCGTCCGTCGTCAGTAAAAGCACTGGCTCGTTCCGGGCTAAAGCAGACTTTCCTTTGAATCAGATCACGACAGCGTGGCTGTTCCCATTCCCAGGCTCATCCTGCATAATCTGAGGCCAGATTCATGACAAAAGGAGCCCTCGTGATCTCCCGCCGTGTTTCGTCCACGAAACTCTGCCTGTGCTTTGCCGGTTGGTTGGCTGTGACCTATTCCGCGGCCGCCCAGACCATTCATGTGGACACGAGCCAACCCGTAAATAGCTTTGTCCCGACTGAAACGCTGGGCGCGGGCATCGACAGATTACCGGCAGGAGCCATCGACAAAGTCATCGATCCTGCCACCGTGAAACAAGTGTTGTCCGCCGGGTGGCAGACCGTGACCTATCGCCAAAACACGGAACTCTACATCGAGTACTGGCATTGGAATCCTCGCGGCACGTGGAGCGATTCCGGCAACAAAGGGTATTTCGTAGGCAGCGCTGAACTTGGCGCGCCCATCCGGCACTCATACGGATACTGGCTTCCTCATCGCGGATTCACTCGCAATGACGGGGTTGAAGGCCAAGGCTATTCGCGGCTTACCGACGGCGATCCTGCTAGGTATTGGAAAAGCAATCCATATCTCACAAAAGCATTTACGGGACAAGACGATTCCTCACATCCGCAGTGGGTGATCATGGATTTGGCAAGCCCGCAGCCGGTGAATGCAATTCGCATCGCCTGGGCGGAACCGTACGCGCGCACCTACACCGTACAGTACTGGACAGGAGAGGACCCAATTAAACAACCCACCCACGGTGTCTGGGTAACCTTTCCCGCGGGAGCAGTGACCGATTCCCACGGCGGCGTTGCGACTCTGCAACTCACTACCGCTCCTGTTTCTGTGCAGTTCGCTCGTATTCTAATGACAGAATCGTCCAACACCTGCGATAGCCACGGGCCTGCCGACCGTCGCGACTGCGTCGGCTATGCGATCGGTGAACTGTACCTGGGCACTGTGGGGCGGGACGGCATCTTTCATGACCTCATCCGGCATACTGCGGAGCAGGATCAGACTACGACGTACTGTTCCTCCGTCGATCCGTGGCACCAGGAGAGCGATCTCGATCCGCGGCAGCGCGATCAGGTTGGACTCGACCTGTTTTACACCAGCGGCTATACGCGTGGATTGCCGGCCATGATTCCGGTCTCGGTTGTGTACGCCACCCCAGAAGATGCGGCCGCCGAAATTGCCTATGTCGAGAAGCGCGGCTATCCGGTTTCGTACGTGGAAATGGGCGAGGAGCCCGATGGACAATTCATGCTGCCGGAGGATTACGCCGAGCTATACCTGCAGTTCGCCGCTGGTATCCACAAAGTCGATCCAAAGTTGAAGCTGGGTGGGCCGGTATTCACCGGCGTCAACAAGGATATTGAAAGCTGGCCCGACGAGCAGGGCCGGACTTCCTGGACAGGCCGTTTTATCGACTATTTGCGAGCGCGCCACCGCTTGCGCGATCTTGCCTTCTTTTCCTTCGAGCACTATCCCTTTGAGCCATGCAAGATCAACTGGGGCAGGCTCTACGATGAGCCCGAGCTGGTCAGTCATATTGTCGATATTTGGCGCCAGGATGGTGTTCCCAAAGATGTGCCGCTATTCATCACGGAATCCAATCTTTCCTGGGTCGACAGTGAAGCGTTCCTCGACATGTTTGGAGCCCTTTGGCTGGGCGACTACGTAGGATCCTTCCTGACGGCCGGCGGCAGCGCGTTGTACTACTTCCACTATCCGCCCATGCCGCTGGGTCATGGATGCAATGGATCGGCCGGGACCTTCGGCATGTTTCGCGCCGATAAGGACTACCGCATTCAGCAGCCAATCGCCCAGTACTTTGCCAGCCAGTTGATTAACCTGGAATGGGTTCAGCCGGGGAGCCAGATTCACAAACTCTACTGGAGCGCCAGCGACATCGAAGATCCGGCGGGACACATGCTGGTCACTTCTTATGCATTGGAAAGACCCGACGGCCAATGGTCACTGCTGGTCATCAACAAAGACCAGATGAATGCGCACGCAGTGCAGATCGAGTTCGCCGGAGAAGGGAAGCGCCGCTCGTTCGCCGGGCCGGTCACCATGATTACGTTCGGAAGCGATCAATATCAGTGGCGCGCGACCGATCAGGGCGGATTCGCCGAGCCCGACGGCCCGCCAGCAACCTCCACCATGAAAGCAGGCGCCGAAACGGTCTACAACCTGCCCAAGGCATCCATTACAGTCCTGAGGGGAAAATTAGGCACACGATAGAGTCGGGAAGAGTCGCTGATTACGTTCCCGCTCGTGCTGCTAAGCGTTGCGGCAAGGCAGGTAAAGCTGCGACCAGCTGCTTCGTATATTCGTGCATTGGTTCGCTCAGCACCTCGTCCGCCGGTCTGCACTCGATAATCGTTCCCCTTTGCATAACTGCGATTCTTTGACTGATGGTCGCGACTGCGAGAAGGTCATGGGAGATGAATAACACGCTGATGCCTAGTGTGCGGCTCAAATCCCGGAACAACTGGAGGATTTCTGCTTGTGTGATGAGATCCAGGGCGCTCGTGGGTTCGTCCGCGATCAGCAGGGCAGGCCGGTGCAGGATTGCCATCGCAATCAGCACGCGCTGCGCTTGGCCGACGCTCAACTGCCCAGGGTAGCGTTTGAGATAATCTGGCGCGTCGGGAAGACTGACATTTTTGAAGGCATTGCTCACCGCCATCCTGCATTCTTCGCGTGTTCCCCGCTGGTGCACCTTCCAGGCTTCCGCCATCTGGGTTCCGATTCGCAACATCGGGTTCAGAGACGACATGGGGCTCTGGAGTACGAGGGCGATATCTTTGCCCCGAATATCGCGCATTTCGCGCTCACTGAGCTGCATCAGTTCACGCTTCTTAAACCGGATCGACCCGGAGACCTTGCCCTGTTTCAGGTACAACAAGCGGAGCAGTGCCAGCGAAAGTGTGCTCTTGCCGCAGCCACTTTCGCCTATTAAACCGAGAATCTCGCCTGCCTGAATGTCGAGCGACAAGTCATGCAGCACTCGGGGTTTTCCCGGGTAGTCCGCACTAACCCGAATTTCAAGCAGCGGTTCCATGCTCCAGGCCTGTGTTCCTCATTTTGTTGCCATCTGTGGCGCCAGGCTTAGTTCGTCAACATTCCAGAACACCTGCGGACGCAGCACGACCGGATGGACATTCTGTACGATTGCCGATACCGCCGACAGGGAATTCTTCGTGACCAGGTAAATGAACGGCTCTTGCTCCCACGCGATTTCCTGCACACGGTCGAAGTACTTCTTGCGCTTGTGATCATCGAGCGTGGATGCCTGCGCTCTCATGAGCCGGTCAATTTCTGCTTCCCATGCCGTGGCCGGAGTTTTCTGATTGGGATTCCACTGGTGATTTTCTCCTGAACTGAGCCAGACATTCATGACCGGAGCAGGATCCAGATCAGTATTCACCAGGCCCAGCAGAGCCGCTTCATAGTTGAAATTGCGGGTGATCCGCTCGATCAGCGAAGGGAAGTCAAGCGTCACTACGTTCACTTTGACGCCGATGCCCGCCAGATCCTGTTGGATCATCGTGGCCATGCGCTCGCGATACTTATTGCCCGCATTGGTAATGATCGAGAACTCGACCCGGTGGCCGTCTCGGTCCAGCAACTCGTCATTTTGGCGGCGGAAGCCATCTTCCGCCAGCCGCTTCATTGCCGATTGCTGGTCAAACGGATGCGGTTTCAGCTTGCTGTTGAACCAGAACTGGTTTGCTGGCGACACCATACCCACCGCGGGCCGCGCATGACCTCGAAACGCGATGCGCGCCAGATCCTCGCGATTTATTGCTTCAGAAATCGCGCGGCGAAAATTAGTTGAACGGAACCATGCTTTCTTGTACTCCGGCAATGGTGCGCTGGGCACCTGGTTGAACCACATCTGCTCGGAGTCGAGCGATTCTCCAGCGTCGTACGCCGCCCCCGGCCTTTCACTGGCCAACTTGTCGTAGTATTCGGAGTCGATTGAGTTCACAAAATCGATTTCCCCACGCAGCAAGCGCAGCAATTCCAGGTCGCGATTCTGTTGGATATCCAGCCGCACCGAATCGATATAGGGAAGTTGTCGTCCCGAGCCATCGTGCTTCCAGTAATTGGAATTGCGGCGCAGCAGCAAGTACGATCCAGCCTTAATCTCGTTCACGTAATACGGTCCTAATACTGCCATCTCCTTCTTGGGCGATTTTGCCGACATGATCGCCACCTGATCAAAGAGCTTGTCAATACCGGCGACAGGGGCGGGGAAGGTGATGGCTATTTTGTTCGGCCCAAGGATTCTGGTTTCCGTTTTACCCTCGCCCGAGCGAAACGTGTCGCCGACAGGGGAGTGCAGTTTCGGATCCATCATCTGGTCCACGGTGTATGCAACGTCTTCAGCCGAAAATGGCGTGCCGTCCGAGAATCTGACGCCCGGCCGCAAGGTGAACGTGATAGTCCTGCCATCCTTGCTGAGTTTCCACGCCGTGGCCAAGCCCGGCTCAAGCCGTTGCGTCTGCCGGTTTAATCGGACTAATACCCCGCCTGTCAAATAACGGATCGTGTCGGACGAGTCCTCTTCCACCAGCAGCGGGTTGAACGTCTTCGGTTCGGAGCGTACGCAGAAGCGCAGCTGACTTTCCGATTGCGCCAGCGGCACAGCCGCAACAAGGGCGATAAACAAAGTGAGGGTGAGACGTTTGATGCTCATGCAGGTAACTCCCGGTCGGCAACGATCAAATGGAAGCAACTCACGACGGCAACCAACAGGATCAGAGGAATGAACTGCCAGGGATTGCTGGATAGCGATGAATAATTCTCCAGCTCGCGCAGCAGACTGCCCCAGGACGGCAGCGGCTCAGAAACACCTAAGCCAAGGATTCCCAGATTGGCTTCGGTGACGATGAATACAGGGATCGAAATCCAAAACTGGGCAGCAAGAACTGGCAATAAGTTTGGCATGATCTGCCGGCGCAGCAACCGGAACCCCGAAAAGCCCGAGGCGCGCGCCGTCAGAATAAAATCCGCTTCCCTCAGTGCCGCTGCGTCAGCGCATATAACACGAGCGGCCGCCGCCCATCCGAGACATCCCAACAGTCCGAATGTGATCACCACAGACGTAACCGCCGACACGTTTAAGGGCATCACCGCGCGCACGGTGATGAGCAGGAACAGCCATGGCAGCGACAGAAACAGGTCGGTTCCGCTCATGACAATGCGCCGGAAGCGGCCGCCCACAAAGCCCGCGCTTCCGCCCACCAGCGCAGCCAAAACACTCGACAGCAGCGCCGCGGCCGGGGCTAGAATCAGAGAGATCCGGGTACCATATAACAATCGCGAAAAGCGATCACGACCCAGGTCGTCGGTTCCCAGCCAGTGCTGGTGTGAAGGCGCGGAGTCGGGCAGATCACGAAACTGATGGGCATATCCGGAAGGTGCAATGTAGGTCGCCAGCAAGCATGCGGCGGCGACAATGACAAGCACGCCAATCGCGACGATGCGTGCTGTTTTCATGCTTCAACTCTGCGCAGCGAAAGCAAGTCCGCCGTCGAGTTTGCCAGTGTCGTGATGACGGTCACGATCATGGTGAGAAACACCAGCAGGTACAGGTCGCGTCCCAGCGCAGCTTTCCAGGCCAACTGACCAATTCCCGGCACATCGCAGAGGACCTCCACTGGGATCGCCGCTCCAAATGCAATACTCACGGAAATCCCGGCAAGCGCCAGGAGCTGACGCCAGGCTGGTGGCAGTACATGCCAGCAAAGAATGCGCAGATCAGCCAAGCCTCTGGCGCGCGCTGCCAATACGTGGGGTAGAGCCGCGCTGCGCTTCAGCAAGTTCCGCGAGTAGCGAAAAATAGTGGGAAAGACGATCAGAGCAATAGCCAAACGCGCGGGAGCGCGTGTCAGTAAGAACATCAGGGCAAGAACCGCAGCCGGAACGCAGAGCAGAAGACCTGCGAGCAGACTGGCAACGTAATCGAATGCGACCGACCTCCACATCGCGATAGGGATGGCTAGCCCCAGACCAAAACTCCATGCCACCGCGATCCCCAAAGCGATCGACTTCATCGTTTCCGGCAGACGTTCGCGAATCAGTTCTGCGACTGGCCGCTCGAGCGTGCGGGACATACCCAAATCTCCATGCGTCATGGCGCTGAGATAGTGGACGTAGAACACGGGTAAGCTTTCATTCATGCCGTTGGCCTGCCGGATGGCCTGGATGCTTTCCCGGCTTCGCCTGGCATCGAGTTCGGCGTCATCAACTCCGAATCCCGGTGCAAAACGAACCAGCGTGGCTGCCAGGAAACCGCCCAACAGCACGGTGATCAGAATCGTAGCCGCGTGTTTCGCGAGTCGACGCAACATATGTTTTCTTAGGAGATACCGGCAGGACTGGAACGACCCATGCGGGCGATGTAGCCGAGCTCACGATCGTAAAATTTTGTGGCACTTTCTACGTGCTCCAGGATTCGGTGCACGCGCGCGCGATCCTCACTTTCTAGAAATTCAACACCGACCCCCGCACCCGGATTGCTGCGCGCCACCACGCCCTCAGCCTGCAAAGTGCTGTCCTCGGCGGAAAAGAACAACCGCAGCTTGCTCCCAGAGGTCAACAGAGCTGCCGTCTCGACATAGCACCCGGTCAAGCTGATGTTTGCCAGGTTGCCCAGGACAGGAACACTGCTCCCCTGCGGCTCCAGCGTGACCGTCACCCGGCAGACCATGCGTGGATGCCCACGGCGGTTCTTGCGGCTGGGCTGTTGTTGCTTTTCCAGATACATGCGCCGGTCAGCCTCGGCCAACAACTGCTCGGCGTCCAATCCGTGGTCGGGATAGATAGCCTGCCCAACGCTCAGCGACAATATGTCTTCGCGGCAGACCTCAAACCCTGCCTTCTTCGCCATTTCCCGCAGGTGATGCATCTTGACGCGAGAAGCTTCAGACGTCAGCCCGGGCGCAACCACGACGAACTCATCGCCACCCATTCGCGCGACATAGTCGTACTCGCGGCAGCTTTCCTTCAGGCGCTGGGCAAAGAGCTTCAATACGCGATTGCCTTCCAGGTGTCCAAAACGGTCGTTGATCTGCTTAAATCCGTCCATGTCACAGACCATGACCGTGAGATTGGAATTGGCCCGTTTGCAGCGGGACAATTCCCGATCGAGTTGCAGGAATAACGAACGCGCATTGGGAAGTCCGGTAAGGTAGTCGGTCGTGGCGGAGCTTTCAGCCTGCTGATATTTCAGCGCGTTCTCGATGGCCAGTGCCATCTTGGAGCTGACTGCCAGAAGGATGCGCAGGTGATCGGCGGTAAAGGCGTCCTTTTCTGCTTCGTAGAGGGCCAGCACTCCCACCACTCCGTCGAGTCCTTCCAGGGGAACCGCCAGAGCCGAGCGCATTGGGCTGTGAGTTTCATTCGTGTTATAGCCTGGCTCTACCTGCGGGTTGCCGTTGATAATAGGCTTACGATTTTGCGCCACCCAACCGCATAAACCCTCGCCTACCGGTATGCGCAAGGAGGCAAAAAGGCGGAAGTTGTCTCCGCTTACATGCTCGGGTATGAGTTCATCGTCGCGACGGATATAAATCACAATGGAATCGTAAGGAACCAGCCGTTTCAGCTTTACCGAAAAAACGGACAGGGTTTCACCCAAACTGAGAGAAGCGCCTAAGTCCTGGCTGAGCTCGAACAGGGCTTGCGCCTCCTGCCTTGCAGCCGCGATCGAGGAGAGGAATGTGGCCTCGCGGCTGCGGGTCTCGCCATGTGCGAAGCCGGTGGCGGGCGCCGCGCCACGATCAATCTTTACTTCCGTGGACAGCTTTGACCACGGAACCTGGGCGCCGCGCGCTTGCACCAGCTTCTCCATGTCCACGTAACGACGCTTAAGAACGTCGACGATTCTCGGATCGAACGACTTTCCCGATTCTCCTTCCAGCCGCCCCATGACTTCCGGCAGAGGCATCGCTCGCCGGTATTGCCGGTCTGACGCGAGCGCGTCGAGGAAATCCACTGCGGACAGGATGCGAGCTCCAATCGGTATCTGTTCACCTTTAAGTCCGTTTGGATAGCCGGAGCCGTCCCACTTCTCGTGGTGGGCGCGCACAATGGGAACCACCGGGTAAGGGAACCGCACTCGCTCCAGAATCTCAGCGCCGACCACCGGGTGAATCTTCATCTTTTCAAATTCTTCTGCGGTGAGTTTGCCGGGCTTGGAAATGATGTGTTCGGGGACGGCAAGCTTTCCGATGTCGTGCAACAGAGCCGCCGCCTGCAGCGCTTCTTGTTGTTCGGGATCCAGCTTCAGCTCTTTCGCCACCTCGACGGCGTAAACCCGGACGCGCTGCAGATGATCGTGGGTGGTGTGATCTTTGGCTTCAATAGCCAGCGCCAAAGCTTCAATGGTACGTAAGTGGAGGTTAGCCATCTCTTCCACGTGCCGCTTCTCGTTCTCCAGTTTGCCCAGATAAAGGCGATAAGACCGGTAGATGACATAAACGGCCGGCAATGTGAGCAGCGAGGTACGCCATTCGAGAGTGCGATTCAAATGGCTGACCAAGCCGGCCAAACCCGCACCCATGAGGTAATACGGAAACGACCAGAAGTAACAGTCGGAGTAGATCTTGAGAAGGGATTTTTCTTCGGTGAGCGAGATGACGGTGGCTACGGGAACAGTGTTTGCCAGGAAGTAAGTGGTTGCTGCCGCGATCAACTGTAACGATGGATTCTGCACACTGCCGTGCGAGGTGGAGATGTAATAAACCTGGTAAGCCGAGGCGATTGCCCAAGCCGAGCCGCAAATGTTGAACACAACCTGGACCAGTGTCGGCCTGTCACGATAGAAGCATTGCACCAGAATCGCGCCGCAACCTAGAGCAAGAGTTTCCGGCAGGCTCAGTTCGACAATTCCCAGCAGGATGAAGAGAAAATTCACCGACATCGTGCCGGTGATGCCTGGAAGGTGGACCTTCAAGCGCGATGCCAGGATCGCGATGATCAGGTAACAGATGAACTTCAGGGGATCACGGCTGTGCCAATGCAGCGCCCCCCACCCCAGTACGGACACACCTGCGGTAGTCACCAGGGCAATGAAAAGGCGTGCCGACCCTGTCATTTCGCGCCACGTTTGTGGGCGGCTGGACAAATCGCTATTCCTGTCCTTTGTAGGCTCTCTAACTGAATATCAACTAAGTGACTGGAAGCCAATCATTTCCTGTACTCGGGAGGGAACTTTAGTAACCAAAGCCGCTTGGTAAGTGTCACGAGTAGTGACATAGGACAATTTGCTCCTAGGCACTCTGGTCGCGAGAACACCCGGTCACGAGAAACTGAAGTAACCTTCCTGCTCTACTTCAATCGTGTTAACCAAGAGATGGCGTATTCTGCCGGTTGTAATTGTTGCTTGTCGGTTCTCCCGCCGGTCTACCCGGAAAGTTACGTATGGATGCTGCGGCTCGAATGCAAACCATTAACGGTGTTGCGGCGGTAGTCCGTAGCCAGCTTATGCAGCGCGTTATGGCCGTGGCCGAGCGTGTTGCCCAGCATGACGCCGTCGTCCTGATCGTCGGCGAAACTGGCACTGGCAAGGAACTGGTGGCCCGCGCCATCCACGAGCACTCTCCCCGGCGCGACAAACCGTTTGTTGACGTGAATTGTGCCGCTCTGCCGGAACACTTGGTGGAGAGCGAGTTGTTTGGTTATGAAAAAGGCGCGTTCAGTGGAGCCGATTCCACTAAGCAAGGACTGTTTGAGCTGGCCGACCAGGGCACGATTCTCCTGGACGAAATCGGCGAGCTCGACCTGAAGGTTCAAGCCAAGCTGCTGCGGGTTCTGGATGGAGCGACCTTCTATCGTCTCGGTGGAAGTCGCAAAGTTGAGCCTCGAATGCGGGTGTTGGCGGCCACGAATCGTGAGTTGCAGAAGGAAGTCGAGGCTGGCAGATTTCGCAGCGATCTCTATCATCGGCTAACACAGCTTCAGATCCAGGTTCCTCCGCTTCGCGACCGCACCGACGACATACCGGCTCTTGCTGAGTACTTTCTGCAGAAGCATTGTCCGAGCGCGCGCTTCAACGACGACGCCCTGGAGGCGATGTGCCAATATTCCTGGCCGGGGAACGTCCGCGAACTGAAGAACGTGATTTTCAAAGTGACTCTGAACGCGCGCGCCGACAAGCAAAGCTTTGGCGCTCGTGATCTTCCGGCGTCCATCTGTCGCACATCTGCCATCGCGCTCGATGCCACCGAATTCGAAGGCAATCTAGAAGAGATGGAGCGGCGCATGATTCTTCAGGCGCTGGAGCGTGCGGGAGGTAATCAGGGCAAAGCGGCGCAGCAGTTGGGTATCTCGACCAGAACCCTGCGCCGTAAGATGGAGCGCTACCAGAATGAGCAGGGGCTGGAGGTGGACGGCGCTTCAGGAAACAAAAGGGCCAAGCAACAGCGCTACTTCCGGGTCACGATCGAGCTTCCGATAACTATTCGCGATACCGATGAAGCTGGTGAGCCCTTGCTTGCAAAGACTGTTAACGTCAGCTCCGGAGGCGTCGCCATTAAAAGTCCGGTGGACCTGAATCATGGATCCACCTTCGAACTCAATTTCACATTGCCGGGATCTTCGGCGCCTATGGAAATGCGAGCGAAACTGGCTTGGACCAGCCCCGGCAATCTCGCCGGACTCAGCTTCACCGATCTGCATCCTGCCCTCGAGAGAGAACTCCACGACTGGCTTATGGCTCAGGCCGCCGCAGAGAATCTCGAAAAAGACGGAAAATGATGGCGAAGACCGCAGGGTTTAGCTACAGGTTGTGATCGGACTTTTCGGTCTGCCGGTCCCCGGCAGAGCAGCGGGCGCTTCTTCAGGTGGGCACACCCAGCTTGGGCAAGATCCACTGGGTGAGCAGAAGATACGCTGCCATCACCCCCACTATCCAGAGCGCCTCGTTCATAAGTTCATCCTTCCATCCTAGTTTACCGAACGAATCGTCTGGATAAAACTGCTTCTTCCTAGGCTCTGTTCGCCACAGGACATAAACGCACCGCCTTTATTTCTGCATCCAAGCGCTCGTGGGCCCGGGTCGAAAACACGTTCTGCCGCTCGCGGCCGTGCTGCTGCTGGCGTCGATCACGATGTCGTGCAGCGCGCTAAGCAGCATCAAGGATATCTGCCACTGCCTTGCTGTGTTGCCCGATATCTCCGACTATCGCCACGATGCCAAGCATGTTCCTTTACCGTCGGGGACACCTCTGCAAATAACCGTAAACACAATCCTTTCCTGGCCGACCACGCCGGTTTTGCCTCCCACCCAACCCCGCTTCGGACGGGAGTTGCAGCTGGTTCAGGTTGCGCAGGCCTTCCTGCAGAATGCGAGCGTTAACCCGGAAGACTGCGACATTCACCTGGAAATTTCCGCGGTTGCCGACAGGAAGGCGCCACGCGTAATCATTGAGACCCCGGTGGATACCGAGTACTGCGCCAATCGCAAACAGATACAGTCTCATCTGGCCCAAACCGGATTTACTCTGGACGAAACTCACGGTGGCGATCTGCCTAACCCGGTACTCGTCAGTGTCCTTGGGCTTCCCTTTGAGGACTTCGAGCACCCGATCACGGGGCGTGGCAGCCCCGAAGTTGCAACCCTATGGGAAATTCATCCTGCCGTAGTAACTTTTCTCTGACATCTCGAGAATCAACGCTTCTGGCTGCTTGTTGAGGCGCTACAGTATCCCTGGTTCATTTCTGAGTACAACCCCGAACGTTAAAGTTAGACTCAAACTTCCAGACGTAAGTGGCTAGAAGAGAAAATAGTTGAAAAGCGTCGAGGAACTTCAGCAAAACGCGGTTCGCCATGGGCTAAGGAAGAAGCGGCAAAATGCACTCGTGGCCCTTTTCTCCGGCATACTTCCTGCGATCTTCCTCGCCTCTCACTTCCAGCCCAATACGCTGCACTGGATCGTCGGTATAAGCATTGGGCTGCTTTGGGGCAACGCCTTTGAGTACGCCTACCATCGCTGGCTGCTACATCGTCCCAGAAGCACATTCGGCAAAGGACATCTCGAGCATCACAAGAACATCGGGACGCCCGAGGAGGCTGAGCACGTTTCACTGGGCAGGCGTCCAGTCGACATTTCTCTACTTTTTCTGTCCAACGGAATTCTTGTAGTCGCTTCTGATCTGCTACTGAAAATGAGCATTTCTCCAGGTATTTTCACCGGTTGGACCATCTACCTGATTGCCGCCGAGGAAATCCATTGGCGCATTCACATGCAGGGCTGGTTACCGCCGGGTCTGCGTTTTTCTCGTGCTTACCACATGAGTCATCACGACATACCGACGGCACGGTTTAACGTTTTTTTGCCCGTATTTGACTTCCTTCTCGGCAACTCCACCCTGTCGGCCCCCCGCAACTCCCTCCAGCCTCATTGAGAAACCAGGAATATAATTTCTGGCGAGGTGGCGAATGCCTGAACAACAGACTTCGCGCGAGTGCGGTTTTGCGAAATCCAAGGACGGAACGCCCATCTGCGGCTTTCACCAGCAGCCTCTTGTTCGTCAGTACATGGCTGGCGAAGGAAACCCCGGACTGCCACAACTCTCGGCATGGATATGCCCGGTTTCAAAACGCCTGCTGATCGGCAATTAACGCCCTTTGAGGGGGCCCGTGCCACTGTTTTCGGGTACCGCGCGCATTTTCTTTGCGCCTTGCTCCTGCGCGCGAACAAGACTGTCCGCCTTCGTAAAAGGGCCCGGCTTCAGCCGGGCCATAACGCGTCCTCAAGAATCGGGCTTTAGCCCCTGAGATACCTGACCAGTTAGGTTCTAAGCGTCAGTGCTGGGGTATCTGCAAAGCATGGTCCAGCCGAACTTCTAGCACGGTGCCTTTCTCGAGGCGCAGATTACGGTCGGTTAGAAATCCGGTCAGTGCGCCTAAGCCGGCTCCCGCGCCAGCCCCGATACCCGCGCCCTTGCCGCCGCCCGCTGCACCGCCTGCCGCCGCTCCGACACCAGCTCCTACCGCCACACTCTCAATCAAGCGGCCTTTACTCATGCCCTTGCGTTCAATTTCCCCTTCGGCGTTGGGCTGTTTGGCGGCGTGTTCGCCAGGGATACCCGTCACCGTTGCAATCAGCGGCATTTTGCCGTGGCCAGTGTCGATTTCGTCGAAGCTCAACAGCAGCCGCGCGTGAACGCCCTGCTCGACGGAACTGACGTGTCCTTTGATTTTCTTGCCGTGAGGTATGGTCGCTCCATTTGGCGCCTGAAGGTCTTCTGCCAAGCTCGCCGAGAATTTTTTCCCCGGCTTCAGTTTGCTGGTGTCGAGCTTGTCATTCAAGCGAATGAGAAATGTCTCGCCTTCCGGAACGGCATTTTGCGCTGGAACGGGTGCAATCAGGGGATCGCGCCCCTTTAGAGCCGGCGCCTGTCCGAATAAAGGAAGCCCGGCTATCAGCATCACGGCAAGACAACACACGTGGCGAGAAAAAGTTCTCGTCATAATCACCTCACGATTGAATTGGCAAGTGGCTGCTGAAAGTGGGATGTGAACCAGCAGGAAAATGGATGCCTTACAAGCTCGGGCTAATTGCCGCTTTTCGCGCCTGCGGAGTAGGCGAACCGGTAGATTTGCGCATCGATTTCGCGCCGTAGGTCTTCCCAAATGTTGTCCGGCATACTTACGAAAATCTTAACGATGTCGGGATCAAACTGGCGTCCCGACCAGCGGATAATCTCTTCCCTGGCGGCGGACAGCGATTGCGCAGCACGATAAGGGCGGTCGGATGTTATGGCGTCCAAGGTGTCGGCGATGGAGAATATCCTGGCTCCCAGCGGAATCTGGTCGCCTTTGAGCCCGCGAGGGTAACCGGTTCCATCGAACCGTTCCTGGTGCGAATACACGATGTCGGAAGCCTCGGCCAAAAACGGTATCTTCCTGAGCATCTGGTAGCCGCGATAGCAGTGCTCTCGCATGATGGCAACCTCTTCGGCGCTGAGTGCCCCCGGTTTCCGCAGGATCGCATCTGGAATTGCCATCTTACCGATATCGTGCAGGAACGCTCCACGCGCGATCACCCGGATATGCTCCGAAGGCAAGCCCATAGCACGCGCGATAGCAATCGTGAAAGCCGTAACCCGCTTGGAATGCCCTTCGGTCTCCGCATCTTTCAGGTCTAGGGCGTCGCCCAGAGCTTCCAACGTGATGTCGTAGGACCGCTCCAAATTAGCCATCGCTTTGCGCAGTTGCTCGGTACGTGCCGCTACGAGCGACTCGAGATTCGTCTGATAGGCCCGGTTCTCCATCTTCAGTCGACGGTTTTCCAATGCGCGGCGGACCGTAGCCAGCAACTGTTCCCGCTCGAATGGCTTCAGCAGGTAATCGTATGCGCCATTCCGAAGAGCGGCCAATGCCACTGAAATGTCGTGCACCGCGGTCACCATAATTACCGGCATGTCGGGGAACTTTTCTTTGGTGCGCTCCAGCAAGCCGATGCCGTCCAGATCCGCCATCATGAGGTCGGATAACATCAGCTCAAATTCTTCGCCAGAGTTCAGCATGGCCAGCGCTTCCAGACCGGACGAGGCCTGCGAACAGTGGTAATTGGCCGAAACCAGCATGGAAGTGACTATCTCGCGGATGGGTTCTTCGTCATCAACAACTAGAATTCGGTCCGAAGGCATAGGCTGGCCTGAGTTTACCTTAGTTCCTGGAGTTTACCTCGTTTTTACTTGAGTAACCACAGTAACCATGGGGAGGGGGAAAGGTCATCACTCTGGCCGCGAAGCATGTTATTTAGAAAGGCGGCACTTGGTGTCTGCCTATGAACCTGTTATTCAGCGCCTGGTCGATTGGCGGGATCGCTGTACCCCGGCCCACCGCGCAAGAATCCGCCGCATTGATCATCCTGGCGGCCAGCGTCGTGGTCTTTCGCACCTTTCGGGAACGCTACCTGCTCATTTGGATTCTAGGTTGGCTGGCCTATCTGGTGTCGCAATTTCCAGTTCCGGAGACAGCGTCCCCCTTCGTTGTTGCCAGTGCCCATGGCGCTTTCGTGCTGGCAATCTGCCTGTTTGCCTGCTCCGTCTTTGTGTATTCCCAGACGAGAAAAGCGATAACTCCTCTGCTTTTCATCACCTTTGCCCTAATCGGGCTGGCTGTTGCCAGGCCCCTGCTATGGCCGGGCCGGTTTGGGCCGCGTGTCGCTTTGGAGGCGTCATACCGGGCCATTGCGCTGATCGCCGTGATTCAGTTGATCCGATCGCGCTGGGGCCGTTGGGAAATCGGTCCCTGGCTGTTGAGCATCAGCCTGCTACTCATGCACCTCGATTGGGCACCTTTGACCGGGCATCTGCCGCCCGGTTCAGGACTATTCCCTGATCTGCTGTTGGGCGTCAGCATGCTTCTGATTGTGTTTGACGAATCCCGCGCCCGCACGCGCCGCCTGGCGGTCGTGAACGCGCTTACCACCAGTATCGCCAAAGCCATGCAGTCCGGGCCAATGTTGCTCACAGCTTTAGAAGAACTGAAAAAGCTTATGAAGGCCCGCGCGGCATGGTTCCGGCTCCAGGAATCCGAAGACCGCATGGTCATCGTCCAGCAAATCGGATTGTCACCAGCATTCATGCTGAACCGGCAATCCGTCGCCTTCGATGACAGTTTGCGTAAAGTTCTGCAGGCAGAGAATCCGACCATCATGAAGGTCAAGTCTGCCCCTGAAGAGATTCGCGAACACCTGAAAGCCGAGAGGTTTCATCACATCGTCATGGTTCCGGTTCGTGGCAAAAAATCTGTCATCGGTATCCTGTCCTTGGGAACCCGCCATTGGCGATCGTATACCCCGGAAGATTTGGAGTTTCTTGAAACCAGCGCCAATCAACTCGGAATCGCGGTTGAAAACATTCGCCTGATGGAGCAGGTGATGCGTTCCCAGCGGCAATGGGTGAACACCTTCGATTCCATTCAGGACGTCATCCTAGTACACGACGCCGGCTTCAAAGTGATGAAAGTGAATCAGGCGATGGTTACGCGCCTCAAAATGGCGCCGCCAGAGGTGGTCGGCAAGCAGTGTGAAAACGTTCTGCCGAAGGGTCCGGAAGCCTGGAAAAACTGCCCATACTGTGCCCGCGGGGATGTCGATTTTGTCGAAGGTCCCGATCCCTGCTTCGGCGGATACTCCCTGGTGTCCACTTCCTCTTACACCGACCAAAGCAGCAAGCAAAAAGGCACTATTCACGTCATTCGTGACACTACCGAGCGGCGGGCGGCGGAGGAGAAATATCGGCTGCTTTTCGAACAGGTCCAGGAAGGCGTATTTGTTTCGACGCCAGAAGGTAAGCTTATCGACTGCAACGACGCGTTTGTCCAGTTGCTGGGGTACAACACGCGCGAAGAACTTACGGCGCTCAACATCGAAAATGAAATTTATGCTGTGCCGGAACAGCGCGATACCTTCCGCCGGGAGATCGAAAAGCACAACTACGTTCGCAACTTCGAAGTTACCATGCGGCGCAAAGACGGCTCCATCATGATTGCAGTGGAAAGTAGCTTCGCCAGCCGCGACGCTTTTGGGAAGATTGACCGCTATCAGGGCTTCCTTCTCGACATGACGGAGAAGAAGCGCGCCGAAGAGGAGATCCGCCGGCGTAATCGCGAACTGAATGCTTTAAACGCCATGGCGGTGATCGCGACGCAGTCGTTTGACCTCGACGAAATCCTCAACTTGACGCTTCGGCAAGTGGTAACTCTATTTGCGGCGGAAACGGGTTCGGTCTACCTGTCCGACGTAGGCAGCACGACTCTGCGCCGCCGTGCCGGTTGGGGCCACCGCAGCGCAGATCGCCAGAAATTCTCTGAGATTTCGCTGCCCGAGGGGTTCGGCGAGTTAGTCATGCGTTCCCGAACCGAAGTGGTGACCCAGGAATTTCTTCCCCACCTGCCGCCACTCGTGGCCCAGTTCATGGAGGCCGACGGCCTTCAGTCGTGGATCTGGGTGTTGATGTGGAGCAAGGACCTTCCTATTGGCGCGCTGGGCATCAGTTGCCGCCAGGCACGCGATTTCAACAGCAATGATGAGAATCTGCTGGTAGCTATCGGGCGGCAACTTGCCACCACCATCGAAAAGGTCCGGTTGTACGAAGAGACTTGCCGCGCCTATGAGGACCTGCGTAAGACTCAGGAGCAATTACTGCAGAGCGAAAAAATGTCGGCGGTAGGCCAGCTCATATCCGGGGTGGCCCACGAACTAAACAATCCTCTCACCGCCATTCTTGGCTATGCACAGTTGTTGGAAAGCGAGGGCCTCGAGGACCGGGCACAGGACTATGTGCGCAAACTGTTCAAACAGGCTCAGCGGACTCACCGCGTGGTGCAGAACCTGCTTTCGTTCGCGCGCCAACGCAAATCTCAGAAAGAGGATGTTGACTTGCGGCGTGTGCTCGACGAGACTCTCACCCTTCGCGAGTATGACCTGAAAACCAATGACATCGTCATTGAGCGCGAAATGGCCGCGGACACGCCCAAGGCTACTGCCGATCCCCATCAGATGGAACAGGTCTTTCTCAATATCATTAATAATGCCTTGGACGCGATGATGGAGAAGGGACCCGGGGGCAAACTGAGCGTTAAGGTATTCGAGAAGGACAACTTCGTCCACGTCGAGTTCCACGACAATGGGCCGGGCATTCAGGATCCCAAGCGCATCTTCGACCCCTTCTACACTACCAAGAGCATTGGCAAAGGAACCGGGCTGGGTTTAAGCATCTGTTACGGCATCGTTAAGGAACATGGAGGAGACATCGTCGCCCGGAACAGAAAAGAGGGCGGAGCGACCCTGGAAGTGCGGGTACCCGTTGCAGCCGAATCTGTCACACACAGCGACAGCCCGCCGCCTGAACCAAAACATGAGCTGGCAATTGAAGGGCGCATGCTGCTGGCGGAAGAGGAGGAATCTATCCTTGAGTTCGAGCGCGATGTTCTGGTGGGAGCGGGTGCAGAGGTAACGATCGTTAAGCGAAGTGAGGAGATCAAAGATCGCCTGCTGATCGACGTGTTCGACGCGATCATCATGAATGGCCGCTCCAATGGCTCCCAGCCTCAGGAGATCTACACCTGGCTCGCAGAAAAGCGTCCTGGACTCGAACACAAGGTCCTGTTCACCTTTTCCAGCATTCTGGATCCTGAGACCCGAGCCTTCCTGGAGAACAACAAAATACCGTTTCTGGTGAAACCATTTGAAGTGGCTGACTTGATTGTCGCGGCACGCCAACTGTTGCACAAAGTGCAAGCCGCTACGGCAGGTAATTAGTCGTGCTGTTCGCGTGAGCTTTTCTTCTGGCTGTTTGCTGACTGGTTCCGGAAAACGCCTGGGTCCTACGGGGCTGATGTTCCCGGAATCACAATGTATCCCTCAGATCCCGTGCTAGCTCCCGCAACGCGGTTTCATTGCGCCGGTACCACATCCATTGTCCTTGCTTCTTGGCTTCGACGAGGCCCGCTTTCTTGAGGATACCCATATGGTGAGAGATGGTGGGCTGGGTGAGCCGGACACGCGCTTCAATGTCGCAGGCGCAAAGTCCGGTTTCTTTTCCAATTGAACATTCGCCTCGTGCTTTCAACGCCTGCAAAATGCGCCGCCGCGTGGGATCGGCCACCGCGTGAAGCATTCGGTCAAGAGAATGTTCGGTGTGTGCCATGTGGGAGGAAAGTATCTGTCCTACATAGACGTCTGTCAATGAAATTTTCCGGGGCAGGTGGAGTGCGCCAGTTAGCTGGATTATTTCTTCAGAATTGGGTTGTACCCGTCGCTGATCAGTTTCGTGCGCATGGACTCTGCATCCTTAATGTCCGCGTAAGGACCGACCTGCACATGAAATAGTTTGTCGGTGGGCGAATTGCTTGCGCTAAATGCCGGGTATTGCTTCTTCTTCAGCGCCTCCACGAGCGCCTCGGCATCTTCCTGCTTGCTTACCGCGGCCACCTGAACAAAATAAGACCCCGCACCTGGAACTGCCATCGGGGAGGGAGGAGTAGGGGTACTCGCCGGCTGGCCAGCGGCCGCCTGCGGAGCATTGGCGCCTGATGCGGGCGCTGACTGGGCCGGGCTCAGCTGCGCATTGGCATCACTCTGCTCGACTGTCTTATAAAAGCTCAGGTCACTTGCCTTGGTGGAGTTTTCTGCGGGCGTTGACTTAGCCCCTCCAGGATGAGTAGGAGAGTTCGTAACCGGTGCTTCTGCAGTCAGCGGAGCTTTTATGGAACTACGCCCGAGATTGTATCCCAGGGCGAAGAAGACGGCACAGAGCGCGACCAGGGCGAAGAACAGCAACAGCATTTTCCCCGTGCCTAACGTGATCTCAGTGTCCTGTGTGGTACTCATGCTTTACCCCTGCAGATCCTGACGGGCCGTTCGTCCCATACGATCATCATGTCCTCACTTTTGCCCCGTGGCAGGACCGGCAGCGGCTACTAACTTTTGAATTCCGGAAAACACGTCGACTGGCACGGGGAAGACCACCGTCGTATTCTTTTCCACTCCAATTTCGGTCAACGTTTGTAAATAGCGCAATTGCACGCTCACCGGTTCGGTAGCAAGCAGGTGAGCGGCGTCGACCAGTCGCTGAGCAGCGGAAAATTCTCCTTCGGCATGAATGATCTTTGAGCGCTTCTCGCGTTCCGCTTCCGCCTGCTTGGCCATGGCGCGCAGCATGGTTTCGGGCAAGTCGACCTGTTTGACCTCGACATTGACCACCTTCACGCCCCAGGGCGCGGTGTGCGTGTCGAGAATACTCTGCAGCCGCAGATTGATCTTGTCGCGGTGTGCCAGCAACTCGTCGAGTTCTTGCTCACCGAGCACGGAGCGCAGCGTGGTCTGCGCGAACTGTGACGTCTGATAAACGTAATTCGAGACCTCGACCACGGCAGCTCTGGGATCGATCACGCGCAGAAAAATCACGGCATTCACTTTGAGGGTAACGTTGTCGCGGGTGATTATGTCTTGTGGCGGGACCTCCAACGCCTCTTGCCGGAGGGAGATGCGCACCATGCGATCGACGGGAGTGAAGACAAGAATGATCCCAGGTCCCTTGGCGCGCGAATAAAGCCGCCCGAAACGGAAAATCACGCCGCGTTCGTATTCAGCCAGGATCTTGATCGAGCTGAGCAGATATAAGCCGAGGATAATAACTACGATTGCCCAAAATGGGATGGGCATATACGCCTCCAAGTCTCATGCGGGACTCTGAGGCGGATTGTATCTCAACTGCTATCGCCTATGCGGTGCCTGCCGAGGTGCCCGCGTCAGGTTGTCTGCGCCGATACGGCTGGACTGTGGACCGCAGCTACAGGTTCAACCTGAAGCTTTAATCCATCGACCCTCTGTACGACTACCTGCTCGCCGGCCGCGATGTTCACCTTTGATGTTGCGTCCCAAATCTCACCATGTACGAAAACCTTGCCGTTTGGCGCCAGCGCCGTCCGGGCAATCCCGATCTCACCAATCAGCCCCTGAGCTCCGGTGACCACTTTGTTCCGCCGCGCTTTCAGCGCGATGCTCATCAGAAAGACCGTGATCAGGCCGACAGGAATGCTGACAGACAACGCCGTCAGCCAGCGTACGCGCATTTCAGGAATGGGAGCGTCCACCAACAGCAGTGCTCCAATCGTCAACATGACTATGCCGCCAATTCCCAATACGCCGTGGGTAGCAAATTTTGCTTCCAATCCAAACAGGATGAAAGCCGCCAAAATCATCAGCAGAGCGGCGTGCCTTACCGGGAGCAAATTCAGCGCGAAGGCCGCTAGCAGGATGAAAACCACTCCCACCGTCCCCGGAAGGACGGCGCCGGGATGATTGAATTCCGCATAGAGCGCGAGAGCGCCGATGGCCAGCAGTATGAAGGCAACATTCGGGTCCATTATGTAGGAGAGGATGCGCTGTTTCAGGGTCATGTCATAATCTCGAACCGGCTGGCCCACCAGATCGAGCGTGATCTGTTGGCCGTTGAAGCGCTTCACTGTCCTCCCCTGCAATTGCTTAAACAGCTCATCCTGATTCGCCGCCACGATGTCGATCAGGTTGTCCTTCAAGGCCTCGGCGTCGCTGAACGATTTGGACTGGCGCACCGCCGTTTCCGCGACCTCGACATTGCGGCCACGCTTGGAAACGAACGAGCGCATGAAGGCGGCGGAGTCGTTTTCTATCTTGGCCTTCATGATGTCGTCCATCTTGCCGCCAGTGATCGTAACCGGATGCGCCGCTCCTGCGTTCGTTCCCGGAGCCATCGCCGCCACATCGGCGGCTTCCAGGATGTAAAAGCCGGCGGAACCTGCGCGGCTGCCGCTGGGGGCGACATAGATGATGACCGGTACCTGGGAATCGAGAATTCTCGTAATGATGTCGCGCGTCGATTCGAGCAATCCCCCCGGCGTATTCAGTTCGATGAGCACGGCCTGGTCTCCGTGCTGCTTGGCGTCGTCCAGGGCCCGCCCGATGTACTCATCCGTGACCGGTTGAATCGTATCGTTGACGATGACTTTGAGAACCTCAGCCCTCGAAATTGCCGAGAATCCCAGTAACAAGCAAGAAACAACAGCAACACAGCAAGAGATTTTTGTACGACGGAAGCTTGTCATCGATGCGGCAGCGGCTGCGCTTTCCGCGCCAGCTTGCTGCGATAGGTGCTCAAGGCGATTGCCCGGTGCTGGCCGATCTAGCCGGACGGGGCGAGCGTTGTTCTTGGCAACTGCCTTTCTCCTATTCTCTCGCAAATGGGGCTGAACCAGCACCAGCAAACAAGAGGGACCAATACGGTATTCTGTGAGACACGCAACACCCATTATGGAACCAGAGCCCGAGCACGGCACTCACACCATTTCCCTGAAGGCCCTCGTGTGCCTGGTGCGGGTGAACGCAAATTTCCGCCGTTTGTGGATGGCGCAGATTGTCAGCGAGATCGGAGACTGGTTTTACTCCCTCGCGATCTACAGCTTGCTGCTCCAGTTCACGGGAAAGGCAAGCTCAGTCGCGTTGGCGCTGATGCTGCAGGTGCTTCCACAAGTGATGGTCAATCCCATGGCGGGGGTGATCAACGACCGGGTCCGGCGCAAGCGGGTGATGATTACCGCTGATTTGGCTCGCGCCGCCATTGTCATTTCCATGCTGCTGGTACGATCGCGATCGACCGTATGGATTGTTTATCCCTTGCTGCTACTGGAAAGTGTTATGTGGGCTTTCTTTGAGCCCGCCAGGACGGCGGTCATCCCAAACATTACGACGTCCGACGAACTTATTCTGGCCAACACCGTATCGAGCACCACTTGGTCGATTAACCTCGTTGCTGGCGCGACTCTGGGCGGAATCGCTCTCGCGCTCTTGGGACGAAATGCCGCCTTCGTGCTGAATACCCTGTCTTTTCTGGCCTCCGCCTTCCTGATCGCGCGAATGCACTTTGCCGAACCCCATGCGGCAGGCTCGTCCGCGGTTCGCGTGAGCGAACTGTTGCACTACTCGCCAATTCTTGAGGGGATCGGGTATGTGCGCCGCGACCGTAGGCTCCTGGCCACCATTTTCGCCAAGGCAGGCATGATTAATATGGGAGTGAGCTGGGTTTTGTTTACGGTCATGGGGGAGAGGGTCTTTCCGCTTCATTGGCGGGGACTGGCGGCAGATCGGGGCGCCGTGCTTGGCATGAGCATGCTGATTGGCGCGCGCGGGTTGGGAGCGCTCATTGGACCCTTGGCTTCCGCACACTGGGCAGGACACCGCCAAGCCCGCCTTCGAGTGGGAATCTTAATCGGGTTTATTGCGCTGGCGGGAGGTTATGCCGTACTCGCGGCCGCTGGTTCTCTAGCGGTCGCGTGCTTTTGGGTAACTTTGGCTCATTGCGGTGGATCGACAATCTGGGTGTTCACCACGACCCTCCTGCAGATGAACGTGGAAGACCGTTTTCGCGGCCGTGTGTTCTCCGCTGAACTGGGTTTCTCGATGCTGACGCTGGCGTTGGGCGCTTACATAACAGGAGTGCTCCTCGATCACGGTGTCACGCCTCGTGCCGTGGCTTTGGGGACAGGTTTGATATTGCTCCTGCCCGCGGGTGCCTGGGCATGGGCGCTTCGGCTATGGGCGCAGAAGCCGGTAGGAGTTCCGGTTGAAGCGGCTCAATAGGCCGATGAAGGAGTTCAGGCCGTCCAGAGCCAAAAACTAACGACCAACGACTAAGGACCCTCATCACTCCGGATACAGCCGGTCAATTTTGGCAGCCATGATGAAGTCGCTCTCCGTGAGGCCATCAATTTTGTGCGTCCAGAGCGTAATTTCGGCGCGTCCCCACGTGAGTAGGATGTTGGGATGATGGCCCTGTTCCTCGGCCAGTTCTCCCACACGGTTCACGAATGTTAACGCGCTGCGAAAGTCGGGGAACGGAAACTCGCGGTTGATATGGTGCTCGTTGACCACTCGCCACTTCGGCACTTGCTGATGCAATTTCGCCAATTCCTGGCCTTTGAGTGGAGGCACACCGCCGCGGCAGGGCACGCAGGTCTTGCTGGCTAACTCCGACATGGTTAACTCCCGGGCTGCATTGGAGCGGAAACGGAATCTGCTGCCTCAGTGTAGCTCGGTGGCGCAGTCGCACGAAAGTAGCGCTTGACCCAAAACAGAAAAGCCAAGTAGATAACCAGGAACGCCACACTCCAGTACTGCAGGACTCCGCTGCGCAGCATTGGATTGATTCGCATGTGCTCGATTTGCTCGCTCGACCAGCCTAGATGCGAATAAGCCTGCAGGATGTTGGCGCGTCCAACGGTTACCAGCATCGAGCAGACTCGAATCGCGAGTGTGGCCACGGCGACCCACCACCCTGCGACTTTCAGGCGAAAAAATGAGATTGCGATATAAGCGTCAACCACCGCCAGCAAGAAGAACACCAGCGCCGCCGGAATGCCGGTGAGATAGCGTCCGAAGAACGGAAACAGCGGAGTTGTCAGCGCAATCAGGCACATGTACGCCGCGCCTGCCCCGGCCATCAGCGTTACCGCAAGCACAGGAAGCGGACGGCGGTCCGTCCAACGCTCAGTCGGGTCGTGATGCTTGCAGGTTTCCTCAACATTTCGACTGCGATAGAAAAGCAGAAAGGCAAGCGGCATAAAGATTAAGAAAAGAGCGAGGAATACGATCATCACCGTAACGATTACGGCCATGACTCCTGGGGAGACGGGATGCCCCGGATTCTTCGCTCCCGCCGCCCGCATTCCGGCCAAGATCCCCTGCGGCAGAACCACAACCAGCATTGCTGTAATAGCTGCACCGGCAATAAGCCACAGCCATGACAGGATCAGATTCAGGGCCCACGCCCAACGCTTCGCCTGCACAGCGCCAATCCCCAATACGATCAACACTGCCGCAATGGCAATGTACGTAAATGCCGCAACGGCAAAGCTGCGCAAAGCCGTGGCTGGGTTGGACGCGGTTTTCCCGACAACCAGGCCCAACGAGATCAGGGGAATCATGAGCGCGCACAGCGCTCCCGCTGCGATCTCGAGGATTCCGAAGACAATTAACCCGGTGGAGCGGTCCTGGTACTCGGGCACAGGCAAACTCGGAGCACTTGGGAACGGCGGGGCAGGCATTGCGGCGCCACTCGACTCCATAATCCTCCTGGCGGCTGTGTTTAGATACCGTGCTTAGAACGGAATGTCCTCGTCGGTGATGGGGCCAGCCGCGGCAGGCTCATGTTCAGGGACACGCTGGTCAAAGCCACTGGCGGAAGCGCCCCGTGCTCGCCCGCCTTCGTCCCCGCCTGTTTCGCCACGCCCGCCCAGCAGCACCAGATCCTGCGCAACAATTTCCGTCATGTACTTTTTCTGGTTGGTATTTTTGTCGTCCCATGAGCGAGTCTGCAGCCGTCCTTCGATGTAGACCTTGCTGCCCTTCTTCAGATATTCACCCGCGATTTCAGCAAGCCTTTGCCAGAGCACCACGTTGTGCCATTCGGTGCGGTCCTGCCACTCGCCGCCCTTGTCCTTGAAGCGCTCGTTGGTGGCCAAGGTAAGCTTCGCCACCGGCGTTCCGCTCGGTGTGTACTTCACTTCTGGATCCTTGCCGAGATTGCCGATCAGGATGACTTTGTTAACGCTTTTCATGAATGCTGCTCCTTTTCGCCCCTCGTTGGACGCCGTCGCGGAACGAAAGCCAAAGGTAAGGAACGAATCCGACGTGAAATTGTGGGGCTGGAAGCCCAATATAGCAGAATCTAGGAAAGGAAGATGTGCAAGTGGACAGCCTCGGAGTGGCTCCAGAAGACATCGACCACGGAGGCACTAGCCACGGAGAAGCCAAAATCCAGCAAGCGATTCCGGGAAAGTCGGTCTCCGCAATGATTGTGGTATTAAATTGCTTTATCTCGTGCGCTCTTTTCCGTGTCTCCGTGTCTCCGTGGTGGGTGTTCAGGAGATGGTCACAAAGCCTTGTGAGATCGGCTATAATCGATACCCATGCCCGCCGAAACCGAAGAAAAACAACCGGGAATGGTTCCCGACGAGCTGAAGCACGAACCACGATCTAAGGGCCTGACCACTGTCCGCAAGAAGAAGCCGAAAGAATTAGCCGTTATTACGGAATGCTGCACCGGTTGCGCCGGCTCGCCGGCCTGTGTCGAATACTGTCCTGTGGAAGACTGCATGTTCTGGGTTCCTGATGAGGACCACCCGCCCTTCGGCCGTATTCAGGTAGACCCAATCCTTTGTATTGGTTGCAAAAAGTGCACCAGCAAAGGTCCGGATGGTTCCTTCCTCGATGGCTGCCCGTGGGATGCCATCGTCATGGTCGATACCCCTGAAGTTGAAAAGGAAGTCGGCGTAATGCCGTATTAGCAGCAGTTCTCGGTTGTCAGTTCTTAGTTCTCAGTTCAGACACCGCATGATTAGATACCCAAATCAGCAGCCTCGATCCTATTTTGCTCTTGCCCTGATCGCCTGTTCTGTCAAACTCGCTTGCTGGCGCACGCGGTCAGGAATATCGGGCAGAGGACGTTGATACGCCCGGACCGTCGATAAATCGTCCATCTGACCGACGAAATAAAGTCCTCGCAAAGCTTCCCAAATCTGTTCCGTATCGGGGGACACGGTTGCGATCTCGACGCCTGCCGCTATGGCTTGACCCTTTTCCGCGCTCAGCGAATGAATCCGGCCCGTAATCGGAGATCGTGCTTCAACAGTTTTATCGCCCGCCTTGATCTTGGCCACGAGTCCCGACTGATGAATGACCTCGCCTGTCTTCCCCGTGTCCAGAACGGTTCCGGCTTCCGGGGCCAGAACTTTCGCCGGCTGCAATAAGGCAACCAGCTGCGCTCGTCCGGTACCATCGCCAAAACGGACAAGAGACAAGGCGGCATTACCACGTACCGTCACTGAAGAGTCCTCGAGCATATTCAGCAATACGGCGTGGAAGCTGGGGACTGAGTTGTCCTGACCCATGACCCAGGCGTCGGTGTTTCTGACGTCTTCCACGGAATACGTCGCCAGCCGCATGAGGTCCGGGTACCACTGCCGAACTGCGGCATCGTGCCGCGTCATGCGCTCGCCAATTTGTACCAGGGCATGCTGAATGTGGCGCGGATGCTTGTCGTCCCGCAGGTATTCCGTTATTTGCTTATCGGAAAGCTGGCGGCCAAACCAGGTGTTCCACCAAAACAGGAACGGCATCAGCACGATGAGCCAGGCGGTAAAAAAGAAAAGCAGCCGCTGTCGCGTCGACATGGGCGACTTGCGCTTCTGGGGTGCAGTAGGCTCAACGACTGAGGTGGACGATGGATTCATATGGAAACTTCTACCGCAAACGAAGCAAAGCTATATGAAACTAGTCTACGACATCCGCGTCCAGAACACGCTCCTGCTCCAAATAGTGCGACACGGCATACTGGGCCAAAAGCGGCGTCTGGAGCCGGATTTCAGCGCCCATCCATTCGCCCTTGCCGTGACGTACATCGGCGGAGTGCTTACATAGACCGCTGGAACCAAACTGCGGTCCAAACGTGGCACTCTGGACTTCATCGAAATGTTTCAACTTGTGCCACGCTTCATTGCCCAGCGTACCGGAGATATCGATCTTGAGTCGAACGACGGACATAAGGAATTTGTAATTTTGTAATTAGTAATTTTGTAATTGAAAAGCCCTGGTGAATTGAGATCTCAAAGAGACGCCCTTCACGCCGTCCGTAAGTGTGTCCTTTTTTAAGGCGGCTTCAGCCGCTGACGACCTTACAAGATTACAAATCTTTATCACGCGTACACGCGATAAAGCATTACGTAAATAACCACGCCGGTAATTGACACATAAAGCCAAATTGGAAATGTCCAGCGGGCAATGGCGCGGTGGCGATCGAAGCGTTCACGCAGCGCACGGCTCAAAGTGATGATGACCAACGGAACTATGACTGCGGCCAAGATGGTATGCGATATCAAAATGCTGAAGTACACCGGCCGTGACCACCCCTGGCCCCTAAACCGAACGCTGCCTACGTGAGCGTGATAATACAAATATGACCCAAGAAACCCAGTTGATGTGATCAAAGCCGCGGTCATGAACGCGCGGTGAACCGCCATGCGGCCTTGGCTGATAAACCACCGCCCGATCAGCAGGAGCACCGCGCTGGTCCCATTTAGAGCTGCATTGAGCACAGGAAAGACAGCGTATTGTTCGGGAATTTGCATTCTGGCTAAATGCTGAGTGATGAATGCCGATGCTCTCTCACGCCGCCGTAGTCCGGCGATTGGCCATTACGAAGGCTATCCCGAACATCACTACCGTGAAGAGCGCCAGGATCAGCATCGACGAGCCAACCGGAAATGCTTGGCTTCCAGGATACAAAAGCCCACGTAGCGCCTCAGTTCCATAGGTCAGCGGATTTGCGCGCATCAGTATTTGCAACCAGCCCGAGGCGCCGGACAGCGGGAACAGAGCCCCGGAGACCAGCCACAGTGGGATTAAGAACAAGTTGATGATTGCGTGAAAAGCTTGTGTCGAATCCATCGGCCAGGCGATTGCAAATCCGAGAGCCGTCAGCGCAAACGAAACTAGGAACACCGTCAACAGAACCAGCAGAAACGACTCTAACGTGAGGTGAACTCCAACCAGCGGCGCAAAAATCAGAAATATGAGGCCTTGGATGGCTGATAGGGTTGTTCCGCCCAAGACTTTCCCCAACACGACCGCCGACCGGGGCACCGGTGCCACCAGCACTGACAGAAGGAATCCCTCTTTCCGGTCCTCGATCACTGACATCATGGTGAAGATCGAGGTAAACAGGATGATCATGATCAGCGCGCCCGGGTAGATGTAGTCCAGATAGTGCTGCTGTCCGGCCACCTCGCCTGCGCGAAACGATGTTCCAAAGCCGGAACCGATAACCAACCAGAACACTAACGGAGAAGCGATCACGCCGACGACCCGGCTTTTCTGGCGATAGAAGCGCACAACTTCGCGCCACCAAAGCGAAAATGCAGGCAAAAATAACCCAGCGCTCGGCTGGCGGAGTTGCGCTGGAATCGCTGTTGTTTGTGTTGCCATCGATGAATCCTCAAACAATCGGCCGTATCGGACGAACCTAACCCGGTTGCACTTCGTCCTGCGTTTCAGTCCAGAAGCGGTGCCCGGTGCGATGAATAAAGACATCCTCGAGGCTCGGTTTGCTGACCGATACTGACTCAATCTCACCCGGAAAAGCCTCGACTACCTCGGTGATAAAGCGGTGTCCGTTTTCGCGCTCAATGCGAACTCTTCCTGCCATTACTTGCGCAGTTACCGGAAAGCGCGCTTCGATCTGCTGCGCCAGTTTTTCGGGATTATGCGCATCCAGCAACATCACGTCTCCACCGATTTCTTTCTTCAATGCTGACGGCGTGCCCAAGGCCACGAGCTTGCCTTCATTCAGGATCGCCAGGCGGTCGCAGCGCTCGGCTTCTTCCATCAGGTGAGTGGTCACAATAATGGAGACGCGCTCTTGATCGCGAAGAATTTGCAAATACTGCCAGAGATCGCGTCGCGCCCCCGGATCGAGACCGGTCGTTGGCTCGTCCAGCAGCAACACCGAAGGGTGATGCAGCAGGCCTTTGGCCAGTTCCAGACGGCGCTGCATGCCACCGGAGAACGTTTCGGCCCGGTCGTGGGTGCGATCCGCAAGCGCCACCCGCCCCAGCATCTCTTCAATCCGCGACTTCAGCGCCGATCCATGCAGCCCGTACAGATGTCCCTGATGCCGCAAGTTTTCATAGGCGGACAGCTTTACATCGATGCTTTGCGCCTGAAACACAACCCCAATCAGCCGTCGCAGCCCGTTGGGATCTCGAGCCGCATCCCGGCCCATGATGAGGGCTCTCCCGCCGCTGGGAATCATCAGCGTGGAAAGAATCCGGAAGAGCGTAGTCTTGCCGCTGCCATTTGGCCCAAGGAGTCCAAACAACTCCGCCGGCCGGACGTCGAAGGAAACACCGTCCAGCGCCGTGCGGCCATCGTATCGGTGGATGATGTCTTGAACCGAAATTACTGCAGAAGTGTCGCCGGCCCAGGGTTCGGCGACAGCGACTTCATGAACTTTGGAGGCCACCAGGCTATTTTAGCAGTAGCAACGCGTTGTCCGGCTGGACCGCTGACACGGCGGGCGCCTGAGAATTGGCGTTCAACATCATGAGCGCGAACAACAGCGGAAGGTAAAACACGGTTGCCTGGAGCAGTTGCCGGGCGCCCTGTTTGGAACGCGCTGCCGTTACCGGTAGCCTCATGGTGGCAAGCCGAATCCCGAAGCAGAACAACGCGCTGCTTAGTAGCAAAGCACTCCAGAGATAGATCCGGCCCGCCATCCCGAGCAGGGAAGGAGCGACGCTCACTGCGATCAGGCCGACGGAATAGAGCAGTATCTGCCGCGAGGTGGATTTGCCATCGGGTTCCGTTACTGGAAGCATCCGGATATTGCCGGCGGCATAGTCTTCGCGGTACAGCCAGGCGATCGAGAAGAAGTGAGGGAATTGCCAAAAGAACACGATGGCGAACATGACCAGCGCACCCCACTCCAGACGTCCGCGAGCCGCAGTCCACCCCAGAACTCCCGGCATTGCCCCTGGGAATGCGCCTACAAATGTGCAGATGGGGGCAACTTTCTTAAGCGGAGTGTAAGCTCCCAGATAAACCAGAGCCGTTGCCAGCGACAACCAGCCGGTCAGCGGATTCAGCAGAGATCCGAGATAGACCGCGCCACCTACCGTCATCAGCAGCCCTACGACCGTGGCGTGCAGAACGCTCATTCGCCCCGCGGGAATTGGCCGTTGGGCTGTGCGGCGCATGTAGCCGTCAATATCGTGCTCCATGACTTCGTTCAGGGCCGCCGTTCCACCCGAAACCAGTCCAATGCCGAGCAGTGCGTGGAACAATCCCCACGAAAGGGAAGATACCCCTGACTTGATTGCGCCGAAATAATAACCACACCAAGCCGTCATCACGATCAGCGTCGTCACGCGCAACTTGATGAGTTCGGCGTAATCCCGCGCCAGAACCAGGGCACTGCTGCGCGGTGCGGGAAAGCTTTGCGAGACTGTGCTCATGCGGCTAGCGGCTTTCTTTCTCCACTGGGGACGCGTTCCTCAAAAGCAACGGGCACATGCCGCCACACTTGAATGGCCAGCACTACCGCGGTTGCGAGCAGAAGCGTGCCAACAGCTACATGGGCCACAGTTGAGATGATCATGGGCAGCTCGGGTTGTACAGCAACATGACCCCAGGCAACCCGAGTCAAGAAGGCCAGGAATCCCAGGCACAATTGCGTTATCAGAAGGCCCAGCATGAGAATGGCCGGCCGCTTAACCGCCTCAATCTGACCATAAGCAGAGAGCGCGCGAATCGCAGTCCAGGCAAGCACAAACGACACAATGCCGGCGTTCAACACATGAGGCCACCAGCTCATGCCATGGTGCCGGAACATCGCTCCCAGAATTAGTTGAACGTACAGAACAAAAATCGACAGCAGCGTTAGCGTGAACAGGCTGGGCCGGTTCGAGTCAAACTCAACGCGCGGCTGTTCCTCCACCCAACGCTGGCCCGAAAACAAAGCAATTACCACGGCTATGCAGAAGAAGGTCTGCGCCACCGCTGCATGCGCGCTGGAAACCGCAGGCGGAAGATAAAACAGTACTGTGATTCCGCCCAGGACACCTTGGGCGATAACCGTTCCCAACGCTGCTACGCCGAGATACTTCATCCAGTTCCGGCGTTCGGAACGCCAGGTCCAAATCGCGAGGACAATCGTCAGGAGCCCGACAAATTCTGCGACCATGCGGTGTCCGTGTTCGAATTTCACACCGCCGACCATGTGCGGCATCTTGTAAATGGATCCGAACGTAGTTGGCCAGTCAGGTACCGACAAGCCGGCGTCGTTGCTGGTGACCAGCGCCCCGGCAATAATCAGAAGGAATGTAGCGGAAGCAGTGAATACCGCAAACCGGTGCAGCCCACGATTGTACGGTGTGGCCAGAGACCTCAGATCAAACTCCTCTAGGTTGTTATACCCAGCGCGACCTTACCCCTAAGATCGTGACGACCACCCAGGCGGGTGGTAGTTGCGGGTGGACGCGTATCCACGTCCACCCAAACGACCAGACATTCTAACAGAAGCGCTTTACATGGACCCCGCAGCAGCGCCGGGCTTGAAGGTGGTGTCGACGGTCTTGCTGTCCTTCGGTGCCAAGGTGACCTGCTGCGTCTGCTCGCCCAGCTTCTCATGCACGAAAGCAAGGGTGTACGTGCCCGGCGGCAAGCCCTTGATTTCGTATTTACCGTCTTTGTCGGTCACGGCGTAGAACGGGCTCTTGACCACGTTGATGTACATCTTCATCCACGGGTGTTGGTTACACTTCACCGGCAACATGATTTCTTCGCGGGCGAAGCTCTTCTCGATCGGGGGCGCCTTGGGAGGCTGGGACTCATTCCACTCCCGGTTGTCCTTCGGAGTGGGGTGAATGTTGTGCGTGGTCGGATCGTCGTTCTTGATCTCCACGTTTTGGCCGGTCATCACGCCCAACACGTGGGGATGATATTTGCAGCCCTGTTGATCAATCGTGACCGGGTCCTTGGGAACGTCGAAGGAACGGTTCCCCAGGCCATCTTTTACGTATACGAATACGTTGGACAGATCGCCGTTGTCGACGACCATGGTTTCGGCTGCGTTGGTACCTTTGCAGGCCGGATCCTGGCTCATATCGATCTTGGCGGGCTTGGGGGCGGTTCCGTCAAATTTGACCGTGCCGCTCACGGTGGCTACCGTGCTCGGGTCAATGGGAGTTGCAGGTGCCGCCGGCGCGTTTTGAGTGGCCGCCTTCTCCTCCCCGGCGTTCGATGATTGCTCCTCTTTCTTGCTGCATCCTGCCAGGAGCAACAGCCCCAATAGGGCAATAAGCAGAGTTGCTAGACATGCCTTCTTGTTCATGACGTAGAAGCACCTTTCTGGAATTTTGAATTGCGTTCGAAAATCATTTCAGCTGTACCCAGCTCACCCCGGCGGATGCCGGTTCTGCCAGTACTTGAGCCGCGTGAGCTGGAATGTGGAACTTGGCTCGTTCCGGCTTGTGACCAACACATTTTACCGCGAAGCACCCCCGCTAGCATGCGAGCTGGTCCGGGTTGCCTTCCCTTCTGATGCGATCTTGTTTAGGGAGGGCTTCATGTTCGATGCTCGCGCCCGGCCCATAGCGCCGGCTACGCGACGCTGCTCGTCCGGTGTGAGCTGAAAGATGTAGTCCACCAGCAGCTTCGTGTGGTCCTTATCGTAGCCCTGGAACGAGGGCGGCGTGGGTCCGGCAAAAACCCACTGGTTCTTTTCCTTCCTGAACAGGCCGGAAGGCATGGATGTGCCAGGACTGATCGCCTGCGGATCGATGATCCACCGCTCCACCCAATCCGGCTTCAGCCGTTCTTTGGCTAGAAGGAAATTGGGCGCGGTCGCGTGCTGGTCGTGCTGCGGATCTCCTGTGGCATGGCACTTAAGGCATGGAGCCGCAGTGCTGGAAAACAAGCTGCGTGCCATGTCCGTTTCCTTGGTCGTCAACGTCGGTACCTGCTCGGGTATATACGGCAACGGCTGCTGCGATAACGCCTGGAAGAAACGTACCAACGTGCGCAATTCATTATCGGAGAACGAGAACGTCGGCATGCGCACCTGTAAATAAGGCCTCACGCCGTTGCGGTTCTTATCCGTTGTGGTCAGCGATGGATTCGAGAGGAATTTGCGCAGCCATTCGGGATCGACGCGCGCGCCTTCGGTGAGCAGCTTTGGCGGGAGCTGCTCCGGGTTGTCCTTATAGAACTGCTGCGTCATCAGACTCGTGGTCTGACCCGGTACGAACTGATGACAACCCATGCAGTTGTATTTCGTGACCACCCACCAGCCGCGCTGGATATCTCCGCGCGCGTCCTCTGGTTTGTACTGGTAACTGTCGGGCAGGGAACTCTCCTGGCTGCCCAGCAGAAACGTAGTGAGCGCCTGGATTTGCGTTTTATCCAGGTGCACGTTGGGCATGCGCAGCTTTTCGGTCTCCGACTTGATTTTGCCCTGATCGTAAATGTTCGGCTCTGCGAGCTTGTGCTCGAAGAAACCCTTGTGGTTGTACCAGGGAGCTTTTGCCGGACCTTCAGGCAGGCGCGCCAGATCCTCCGTATCCTTGATGGGCTCAAAATCACCACGCTGCGCAGGTTCAGTAAACAGGGCAAAGTCGAGACGTTCAATCGGCTTGCTGCCCTCTTGAGTCAACTCTGTGCCGATGCGTCCTTCCTCCTCCATTCCGGAGATCTCATGGCATCCGGCACAACCAAAGTGGCGAATCCACTTCGCCCCTTCTGCTTTCAGGCTGGGGTCTTCCATGAACGAGGCGTCGGCGTAAGAAGTCGGATCCTTCTTCCTTAGCGTGATCAGATAGCTGGCCACGTCGCGCGCATCATCTTCGCTCAGACGGAGGCTCGGCATGACCGTCATGTTCTGGACCTGCAACTCGTGTCCGTCGTTTGGACACTTGCTGTGCTCCAGATCAAATACGTACGGCAGACCTTTTTTGGCGTAATCCTCGGGACCAATATCCTTCTTCTCGTAAGGACAGTAGGGCCGCGTGCGCTGGCGTGCATTGTGAACCCAGCGGACGAGATAGTCATAGTTTGCTTTCTCGCCCACACGAGTTAGATTGGCCGCAAACGTTCCTCCGCGCACCTCATCGCCTTCTCCTATGGAGTGGCAAGCCAAACAGCCGCGCGTCTCGAATAGCTGCTTTCCACGATCGGCATTGCCCGGCTTCTGCTTGGGAAGGGAATCGGGCAGCCCGGTCTGCCAGATGTAGGCCGAAATTGCCCGAATCTGCTCATCGTTCAGCCGGAAGTTAGGCATCTTGGTCATGGGGCGGAAGTCGGTCGGCTTCTTTAGCCAGATGGGAATCCAATTGCGATTCAGCTTGAGCCGCACATCTTTCAGGTTGGGACCAACCTTTTTCATGTCTTGCATCAGGCTGTGCGTCTGGAAGTCGAGCTGCTGGATTCGCCCCTCGATCTTGCTGTTAGATACCTTCAGAGCGACAGCCTGGTTGTTGAGCTGGTTGGCCTCTTCGTTGGTCTGAGCGGCATCCGCCTGCTTATTGAGGTCGGCCGCGTCTTTCAGGTTGTCAACCTTCTGCTGCTCGAAAAGTTTGATCTGTTGATTGATCGACTGCAGCTGCTCGGGTTCTTTGTCGTAGCCCTCGTACCGGTGACAACCTACGCAACCGCGATCACGGAAAAGCCGCTTGCCGCCATCGATGACGTCCCACAATCCATCATTCTTGGTGAGCACCATGTCGGCGGCGTGGCACGTCTGGCAGCCCGCCTGCATGTTCTGTGCGGGGAACAGAGGCCACAACCAGTGCTCATAATTGCCATGCGCCTTTTCAATGCTGGTGGTCGCGCGGCCATTGCCCTGATGACAGGGGGAACAGCCGAATTTCTCCGGGTCGTGAATCTGCAGGAGCTCGGGCTCGGGATGGCTGGTGAAGGCACGAGCGTATTCGTCCGGCCGCTTAGCGCCTGGCGCGCTCATCGAGGCCGCCGTCAGCTTCAGTGGTTCTCGTATCCCCAAGTGACAGGACTCGCAGCGGTCAACGATGTTTGCCTCGGCCACGTTGATCTGCATGATCTTCGGATCAAGGTCTTCGGTCTTTTTTTGCAGACCCGCAATCTGCTCCGGCGTGAGGTCGACCATGTGGTCGGCGACGTACTGATCCATAGCCGTCTTTGCTTCCGTCACCGGCTTCAAGACGGTACCTAGTTCCAGGCTAAGCTTGGTCTTCTCATCATTCAGCTGAGTGAAGGCTTCTTCCAGTTCGTGAAAATCGTATTTCTTCCTGCTACCGTCCGGATACTCGACGGTAGCTTTTTCACTCTCATATTCCTTCAGATCGTTTCTCTTGCTGGCTTTTCCCGATTCGCTCGTATCGGTTTCGATCTGGTAGCTTAATGCGTTCACATACGCCCGTCGATCGGTGAACACCGAGCGGACCGCCAGCAGCCGTCCGTTAACATCACGAAGCTGATCATTGATCTGCTTCATTCGCGGCGCAGCATCAGCCTCCGCCTGCTTGTAGGCGGATTCCAGGGTCTTGTAGTCGGCGCTGTTTTCGACGTCTTTCAGCGATGTGGAAGACTTGGAGGTTGTCTTCTTGAGAAATGCGCTGTAGCGATCCTTCCACTCGTGCTGATAGGCCTTCCAGGGCCTCTGGGTGAAAGACTCGTCCCAAAGCGCCCAGAACAAGGTCGCGATCAGAATCACCGTCGCGATCAGATAGTGCGGCGCATAGGATTTACTGACTATCGGATCATTGTCGGGGACTGGCGGCACCAAAATCCTCCAAGTAGTCGTTGGTCGTCGCCGTTAGTCATTGGCTGCAAATATGCCGTTGGTTGTTGGCCGAACTCATCACTTCGAAAATGATCCAGCCAACGACCAAAGACCAAAGACGAACGACTGAGCTACACGTTAAACCAGGGCGTAATCCACACGTACTTGATATGGAACAGCAGGCGAATCATCATCTTGATCGGTAACGCCACCATGGTCAGCAGGAAAAACATCATGATGGAGTACTGCAAGAGACTCATACGCCGATAATCCTTCGGGTTATAACGGCGGAACAAAGCGTGGGCAATGAAGCCGCCTACCGCGTAGAATCCGCCCACCACAATCGCGCCGAACACGGCCTTCGCCCAGTTCGAAGTTATGCCGAACAGGTCGGGCAAATCGCGGTTGACCTCGTAAATAAGTCGATTGTGATCCCAGGTCTGTCCTGGCCAGAACCATTGCCAGCCTGGACCGCGAATGAACGTTCCTATAATGATCATCGCGACCCAGAGAACAATGAATCCGAACAGGAATGTGCCAATTGCGAATTTCCGTTGTTTCCAGGTGTAGTAACCGCTGCCCAGCGGATTGGTATCAATGTAAGGAATCACCATCAATCCAATAATGATCAGCGTCGGCATGACTACGCCGGCAATCCATGGATCGAAGTACACCAGCATTTCCTGCAGGCCCAGGAAGTACCAGGGCGCCTTGGCAGGATTCATGGTCAGGTTCGGATTCGAGGGTTCCTCGAGCGGAGCATTCAGCGTGATCGACCACACCATCAAGATGATGCTGACAATAATTGCCGCTAGAAATTCGATGCGCAGCAAAAATGGCCAGACATGGATTTCCTTTTGCCAGCCCGCGCGAAATGGCCACGCTTTCCGATGGTGCGTCTTGGCCATCGCCGGACTGGTCTCGAGCTCGGCGATTAATTCATCGTTGGCGCTGGCCTGCTTCCACGCCAGATAGATATAGAAGACCAGCAATGGAATCAGCGCCACAATCGGCACGTTGTCCGGTGCGGATACGATTTCCCAAATTTGATGCCAATCCATAAGCTCTCCGAACCTACTAAGCGGCGCTTGTCGCGCAGTTAGAGCTTCTCTTTAATCTCCGTTGGCAACATCACCGCAGCCGGGCCGGAAATGCCGCCATCTTTGCGCACGCGCCAGAAGTGCACAATCATCAACACCGACGCCACAATTGGAATTCCTATGCAATGCCAGATGTAAGACCTCAGCAGTGCATTGGCATCCACAATCGACCCGCCCAGCAACCCAAACCTGATGTCGTTGTACGGCGTCATGTGCAACAGCGGTCCAAACGGGCCTTCGTGACCCAGCAGCGGGGTTGCGCGCGCCATATTGGTTCCTACCGTGACCGCCCAGAAACCGAGCTGATCGTCGGGAAGCAGGTATCCGGTGAACGACAGCAGCAGAGTGAATACCAGCAGCAGCACACCGATATTCCAGTTGAATTCGCGCGGCTTTTTGTACGATCCCGTCAGAAACACGCGGAACATGTGCAGCCACACCGCGATGACCATCAGGTGGGCGGCCCAGCGGTGCATGTTGCGGAGGAGTTTCCCGAACGGAACATCGTGCTCCAGGTAAAGCACGTCACGGAACGCCTGCACCTTCGTCGGGTGGTAGTAGAACATCAGCAACGCCCCGGTGAAGGTCAGCACAATAAATAGGTAGAAGGTAATTCCGCCCATGCCCCAGGTGTAGCTGTACCGAACCGCGTCACGATTGATTTTCGCGGGGTGGAGGTGAAGGAAAACGTTGGAAAGTACGCCCAATGCGCGATTACGCGGCGTGTCGTCGTGCTTGTGGCGGAAGATAGAAGTGTAGACCTGGGTCTTGGTCGGGTCCTTCAGGTGCTCAATCTGCTCTTTGGCTTTAGTCGGGATATCGGTTTTGAGGGACTGAACGTCCTCTTTAACCCCGGCTTTTACCCGTTCCAGCAAACCAACCCGGTTGCCGTTGCCATTCTTTCCGTTGTTCTCTTCTGCCATCGTGACCTCTTAATCTCGTGAAAGGCTGATTCGCGTCCTCAATGTTTTGCCGCCAGGACTAAACCTTCAAGAAAGCTCCCGGATCATCGAAGTGACTCGGCTGCCCCTTTGGCCATGAGTAAAGCTTCGCGACATCGACCTGAATCTGCCCGTCCGCTGCGACTTCCAGGTGTGCTCGATCCATGGGCCGCGGGGCGGGACCTTCAAAATTAATTCCTTCGCTGTCATAGCCGCTGCCATGGCAGGGGCACTTGAACTTGTTTTCACTGGGTTTCCAGTCAGGCGTGCAGCCCAGGTGCGTGCAACGCGCATAAATGACGAACAGGCGGTCGGGCGTGCGGTCTACCCAGATACGGTATTTCTGCTGAAATTTTGTATCGACCCCCAACGCATAATCAGATGGATAGCCGATTTTGAAGACGGTGTTCGGTTCGAACAGAGTGCGCGGCAGAAAATAGCGGAAGAATGCCAGGAACCAGGCGCCCAGAAAGGCTGCCACGCCGCTCCACACCAAGCGTCGGCGGCGCTGATCGACCGTGGTGTCGTCCGGACCGATCGCGGCTAAGCCTCCGGCAGCGGCGGCTTTCGAAGTTCCTACAGCCGGAGTCCCCACATATTTCGTTGGCGCCCCAGTGCGGGTGAGGGGTGGAACGTTCGGCAGCGTGGGCTTGGTTGCGGCGGGCCGAGGTGCGGAGGCAGCAGGAGCCGCGGACGTAGCCGGTGCCGAAGCAGTAGGACCGGCAACTCCCGCAGGTTCACCCAGCAGAGCTGTTATCTCAGCCTCAGTCAAAGCCGGAAGGTTGTTGCGCTTGCGCCGGGCCTGCTCGGCAGCGATGGCCGACTTGCTCCATTTTTTTCCGGCAGCCAGCCACTTTTGGACGTCAGGACTAAAGCCGCCCGCAGGAGGTGCGGCCACCGCGGTTGCCGTCGAAGTAGGGGCAGCGGCTTGTGTGGCACTCGCTGATGCTGGAGCAGAAGCTGACGCGCCCGCGCCATCCCCAGTCTCCCACGACATTTGTACGCCGGTCTTGAGAGCCTCAATGTCGGCGTCGCTCAGCAAGGGGAGCCCCGACCGCTTGCGATAGGCCTGCTCAGCGGCAATGACCGAGTTGTTCAGCGCCTTGCGCGGCCACTTGGGCAGACGCCCGAGAGTTTTCTCCTCTGCCATCCGTCCTCAATCCTTCCTGACGATAGTTATTGCTCAGCCGGCAACTACGCAGCCGGCGTCCTTGCTGGCCAATCCCACGCCGAGCACGCCAAGAACTATATCAGCCAGCGCCGCGATAAAGGTTGGCGAGTCATTCAACCCGGCACTCATCACAAAACGCTCGATGCCCAGACTCTTGGCTGCCTCTCGCGCCTCATGATCGATTTCCCCAAGCGTCTCGACGTGATCGGAGACGAACGAAATCGGAACCACGCATACATCTTTTGTGTCTTGTTCAGACAGCCGGCGGAGAGTGCTGTGAAGCGAAGGCTGCAGCCACTTGCTGGCGCCAACTTTGCTTTGATAACAGAGTTGGTGGTGGTTATTCCAGCCGCCACGCTGCATGACCAGTTCAACAGTTTCTTCAATTTGCCGCTGGTAAGGATCGCCTTTCTCTACAACCGATACCGGGACGCTATGCGCGCTAAATACCAGTTCCGCTCTCTCGCGGTCGGGGAATCGCAAAAGCGCCTCTTCGACTTTCTCTACCAGCGCCTTGATATAGAGCTCGTTCCGGTAAAACGTCTCAACACAATATACGGGCATGTCACCACGGAACAAGCGATTCCACTCGTTGAGGCTGCTTCCCGTCGTGGTGGACGAATACTGCGGATAGAGAGGCAACAGAACTACTTCGTCGCATCTCGCCGCGCGCAACTGGGCGATTGCCTCTTCCGTGAAAGGG
This sequence comes from Terriglobales bacterium, assembly GCA_035691825.1. GTDB lineage: Bacteria > Acidobacteriota > Terriglobia > Terriglobales > Acidobacteriaceae > Gp1-AA122. The sequence continues at coordinate 40,288 of DASSIO010000218.1, forward strand.
TGCCAGTAACGCATGGCGACAAAACAAAAAGCATCCAGCCCGGCGTCCTCGAGGGCTGATTCGAGTGCTCGCGCCTGCTGTTCGGTAAAGCGGCGGATGGGCGACCCTCCTCCGATCACCGAATAATGGTGCTGCACTCGCTTGGCGCGGGTCGTGGAAATCAATTTCGCCAGAGGCTTGCGCCCGATCCGGGCAAATGGAAAGTCAATAATGTCGGGATCGCAAAATAGGTTGTAAAGAAAGGGCTCAATCGCTTCCAGTGTGTCTGGTCCGCCAAGCTGGAAGAGCACTACTCCAATACGCCGTGTTGTAATTGCCATCCCCCGGGACCCCAAAGCTGGAAGAGGCGAATGTTACTGAAATCCAAAAAATTCGTCAACGTGCAGAGGCTCTGAATGCGTGGCGCAAAAGAAATTTTCGACGCTAAACTTCGTTTTGTAACCAAAAGCCTCAAACCTGCGTAATCAGAGTAGAAGAATAAATCGAGGAGCTTGCGATGGAACGTGACAGAAAATTGGGTTTCGCCTGGATTCTGCTTGCGCTCAGCTTGGCAGCACACGTGACGGACGAGGCTCTGACCGGCTTCCTCTCCGTCTACAACCCAACCGTAGCAGCCATGAGAGCAAAATGGGGATGGTTCCCCATGCCGCAGTTTGATTTTTCCGTCTGGCTTGTTTCACTGATCGTCGGGATAATCGTGCTGCTCCTGCTATCACCGCTGATGTTCCGCGGAGCGCGCTGGATGAGAATCCCCGCTTACATTATTGCCGGCATCATGTTCGCAAATGGCATCGCGCACATTACCGCCACGGTACTGGGCAAAACAGTCGAATCGGTTCACTTCGCACGCCCCGCACCGGGCTTCTATTCGTCACCGTTGTTGCTGGCCAGTTCAATTTATCTATTCGCCGCGCTCCGGACAAAGCGAAGACTTCCTGCGTAGCCGCTAAGGATTCGCGGCTGACTGCTCGATCGCGCTGGACTGCATGGCTTCGATGACGTGATTCGTGAATTCCGAGGTTCCCGCTTTGCCTCCTACGTCGCGCGTCAATTTGTCGCGCTCGCGATACACCTTCTCTAACGCATTGCGGATCTTCAAAGCGGCTTCGTGCTCGCCGATATGGCGCAGCATGAGCAGGCTCGAGCGGATGACTGCTGTGGGATTCGCAATATTCTTTCCCGCAATGTCAGGCGCGGACCCATGCACCGCCTCAAAGATCGCGCACTCGTCCCCGATGTTCGCGCCTGGAACAAACCCCAGTCCCCCCACAAAGGCTGCGCACAAGTCCGAAATGATGTCGCCATAAAGATTCTCGAGCAGAAGCATGTCGTACTGGTATGGATTCATCACCAACTGCATGCACGTGTTGTCGACAATGTGCTCGCCATAAGTAATCTCAGGATATTCTTTGGACACATCGCGCGAACAGCGCAGAAACAGTCCATCCGACATTTTCATGATGTTGGCCTTATGGATGGCGTGTACTTTCTTACGCTTGTTCTTCCGGGCGTATTCAAACGCGAAGCGCGCAATGCGGGTGGAAGCCTTGGCAGTAATAATTTTCAAGCTCTCGACGACGCCGGGCACTACCTCGTGTTCAATCCCGGAATAGAGCCCCTCCGTGTTTTCCCGGATGATAATCAGGTCGACATCGGGATATCGGGTGGGAATGTGCGGCAGGTTTCGGATCGGCCTGAAATTGGCATAGAGTTCAAACCTTTTTCTCAGCTCGACATTGATGCTGGCAAAGCCGCCGCCGATGGGAGTGGTGACCGGTCCTTTTAAGGCGACGTGCGTGCTTTCGATCGACTGGATCAACTCTTTGGGTATGTATTCGCGGTACTTCACATAAGCTTCCGCGCCCGCCTGATAACTTTCCCAATCAAACTTCAGCCCCGTTGCCTCGAGGATGCGTACCGCCGCACTCGTAACCTCAGGGCCGATACCGTCTCCAGGGATTAGAGTCACGCGGTGGGTCATAAAACTATGCCTGCAGGCCTTCGTGTTGCTTCGTGTCCTTTGTGAATCTTCTGCACTCCCTCGCAAAGCCTGCTGTGTTCCTCGGTGTCCTCTGTGGTGAATCTTCTGTAGGTTTCCCCGCAGAGCCTTCGTGTTCCTTCGTGTCCTTTGGGGTGAATCTTATGATTTGCCAGCAGCGCGCGGCCGAACCTCGGAGGCTTCTTTCGTCTTGATCAGTTCCTTGAGCTCGGTCATGAACTCTTTCACGTCTTTGAAGTCGAGGTACACCGAGGCGAAACGCACGTACGCCACTTTGTCGTACTTCCGGAGCCGGTTCATGATCAGCTCGCCGATTTCTGTGGTCTTGCGTTCTCGCTCCGGAGATTCGATGACAAAACCTTCTGCGTCGTTGACGATCTGCTCCAGTTTCCCGATCGGTACCGGGCGCTTTTCGCAAGCGCGCAGCAGGCCATTGAGCACCTTCTGGCGGTCAAACTTTTCCCGGCGCCCATCCTTCTTTACGACCATGTAGGGAATTTCGTCGATACGCTCGTACGTGGTGAAGCGCTTCTGACACTTGATGCATTCGCGACGGCGACGGATGGAGTCGGCCTCTTTGCTCTCGCGCGAGTCCACCACCTTGTCGTTTACAAATCCGCAGAAGGGGCACTTCATGGGCTATTTCGTGAACTTTCATTGTAACAGGCAGGATGAGCGGCTCCCCGCGTGGTGGCAGGCGCTGCCTTAACACAATCAGCGGCCCGACGGTTCCGAAGGAATTGGTTCTGCTTCTTCTTCGTGTGCGCTTTCTTCCGACAACTTCCGCAAGGAGAGATGCTCGCGGTGCGCCAACACCAACCCCACCGGGATACAGCTCATGAACGTGACCAGCCAAAGCAGAATCCCGCAACTCACCGCCAACTCCGGAGGAATTCCGTAGATCACCTGCAGCGCGCTGATAACCGCCAACTGACTACCGCCGCCAACTGCGGGCAATTGGACTACGGACCCGATCATGCTGAAGCCCATCAAAAGCAGCACGCGCGAAACGTCCAGGTTGCTGAGATGCGGGTGCTCACCGATTTTCTTAATGCGTTTACCCCGGCGTACGAGCCAGTACTCGCCACTCTTCTCCTCGACTGAGTAGCCCTTCGCGCGCACTCCTTCCCGGACCGCATCGATGACATCGGGAGTAAGTTCCTCGCCAGCCATCCCAGGTACCCCGGCCAGCGTTGCGTTTTCGACATCCAACGACGGTGCGCCGACTTCTTCGGCCGGAGTAGCGGGTTCCGGCGGATACGAATGCGCTACTTCCCGGTAGGAAAGTGCTATCAGAAACCATGTTGCCAGCGAGACTGCCACCAGTTGCAACAGCGCTTTTTTGCTGGCGATGGTGTTCAGGCCAGCTCCGAACGCGCGCACCTTTTGATCGACATGGTGAGCAAGATTCGGGGATATTCGCGAGGATACCCGGTGCAAGAATTCAGCAAAGCGATGTCCCCGCCGCTGAATCAGGAACGCTAGAAAAGCCATGCCCGCGACCAGGATGCACAGCACCACCGCAGCCAGACGAAACTTCCCGACATATGGATTCGCCCTGATTTGGGACGAGAAGAATACATCCAGGGTCATCAGCACGGTGAATGCGCCGACGTCGAAGATCCTTTCCACCGTCCAGACCCCGATCTGGGACGACACCGAGACGCCCTCTTTTTTCGCGATCAAGTATGGCCGGATGAACTCACCGGGACGTCCCAACAGTGCAAGCCCGGTAAAACCGATGAACGAGGGCGCCAACAGCCGCCGAGTCTGAGTTTTTTTGACCGGCTGCAGGAAAATCCGCCAGCGCAGGGCCCGCAGCAGGTATGTGCAGTAGACCAGCACAATGGCGGCAGCGATGTGCAGGAGATTGACCTGGCTCGCCTGCCGAAAGCGGTGCCAATCAAAGGAACGCCAATGCTGTATCTGGAAATAAACCAGCGCACCAAGGATGGCCAGCACGATGACTGTGGTCAGGATGCGCTTCTTACTCATTGGCAGTTGGGATCAGGCACGCTTC
>DASSIO010000219.1:0-34109 GCA_035691825.1 Terriglobales bacterium
GAATTTCGCGCTCGGTTCGTAGCTGGCCCGCGATCGGTACACGCGCAGAAACACTTCCTGCGCCAAATCTTCTGCAGCACCGGCGTTGTGAACCATGCGATACATAAAGCCAATAATCGGGCGGCGGTATTTCTGAATCAGATAGTCGAAGGCCGCTTCATCGCCCTCCCGGACACGGACCATGACTTGCGCATCGGTCAGTCCCTCAGGCGACAAGGATTCCTGCCTCACCCCCGGCCAGGTAGTCATGGCGAGAACGCTGCCGTCGATGGCCACACTGCTCACATCAGTTTCAACCCCGGAATGAGGTGAAAGTTGCGTTTCGGAAGCTTCCCCTTTGCGCCCGGAAGCGCTTGTAGCAGCGGGAGTTACCGCTGGTTTGCCGGGGATGAAATCTTTGGTCATGCCAGCATGTTGCCCAATAGGCTAGCACGCTTGTCAGGGCAAAGGAATGCGCCCGTTGCACACGACTTTATGAAATCTCTTTCCATTCAGCGTTATGCATTTAACGGAAAGGCAGGCGGCAACTGGTGGAAAGGGTTTTGTCGAGGTTGCTTTGTCTTATCGCGAGGGCGCAGCGGGGGCACTACGCACCTCGCGATCCGAGTATTAATTTTTTTCCGAATAGTTGTGGGCTGCTTTTTTGAGTTCATCCGCCAGCTTGCGTGCTTCCACATTGACCACATTCTTGGAATCCCGGAACGCAGCGTGGAAGTTAACGGGGTTCATGGTGTTGCCTTTCTCAGCGCCTTCCACATCGCGGTCGAGCAGGATTGCATTATTCACCGGATTCCGCAGTTGTGCGTGAATCTGCATCTTCGTCGCTCCGACGCCAAACAGTCGACCGTAGCCCGTCGCCGATACTCTCTTCTTTCGGCTGCCGGGATCGAACCGGGTTATGGTCCAGGTCAACTGCAGATCGGAACTGCTCGCCCCTTGCCCTTCCTGCCGAACAGCGGTGAAGGCTTTGGTTTTATCAAGTTCTTCAGTTAATTTTTGCTCGAGAGCATCGATGTAATCCTTTGGGACATCGACGCCCGAAGCGATCTGCACGTGAGGAATATCGATGGAAGGCGCGGGTGCTTTCGTTTTTGCCGCTGACGGGTAGGAAGCGAGGGCGATTGCGAACACGAGCACTGCAAAGCTTCCGGCAATGCTCGCTACGAACTGCGACTTCATAGGGTCTCCTTATAGGTTTTGACGAACTGCTATGGCGAGTTTGTGAGCGGTGCCTTCGGCCGACACCTCTCCGCACCCCCGTTGTGGTGTTGTTTTGCTTGATTGGGATGGAATTTACAGCTGCGGCTTACAACCTGGATCGCTCGGCCCGACTAGCTCCTCACGCGGTTCTGCGGCTTAGATTCCCCCACGAAGTTCCGAAAAGATAACAAGGCTGGAGCTACTTGTCAAACACTTGGCTTATGTCTTCAGCGAGACCGAGAAGCGATGGAGCTTTTGCGCGTGCTGATGTCATTTATCCCGCCATTGCTGCACTAACTGGCAGATCCCTTCAATCCATCCGGAACCAGAGGCAGCGATCGCACTCGAATCCCTGTCGCATTGAAGATCGCGTTCGCAACTGCAGGAGCTATCGCCATGATCGGAGTCTCGCCGGCGCCCGAGGGGGGCAAGTCTTTGCGGTCCAGCATGACAACGTCAATTTCTGGTTGGTCACTGAAGCGCGGCACGCGGTACTGTGCCAAATGCGGATTCACAATGCGCCCATTGTCGAAATGAATGGCTTCAAAGAGAGCCCCGCCAAGCCCTTGCGTGATCGCGCCGCTGATCTGGTTTTTCAGCCCGTCGGGATTCACGATTGCGCCGCACTCGAATGCTTCCACGACCCGCCTTACCTGAACTTCCCGTGTACTCGGATCGATTGCTACTTCGGCGCAGCACGCGACGTAACCGCCCTTTTCCGTTCCGCCGGCCAATCCGAATCCGCGGGTTGGCGAGCTCTTCTGTTTTCCCCACTCTAACTTCTGCGCAGCTGCTTCGAATACGGCGCGCAGGCGCGAGTCGTTCAAGTTCTTCAGACGGAACTCCAAAGGGTCCATGCTGATGGCATGTGCCAGTTCATCCATGTGACTCTCGCGGGCAAAGAAATTTGCGGGAGCAGCGAGGCCGCGATAAGAACCCTGCCGCAAAGGCGAGTCGGAAGGATGGAACTCGATCCGCTGGTTCGGAACCGTGTAGGGGGTCGCGATTCCCGGCGACCCCGAGTTGTAATTATCGTACTGCCAGACAGTGATCGTGCCATCTCTGCGGACGCCACTCTTAATGTCGATGGTGCCGGCCGGGCGGAAATAGGCCCAGGTGAACTCCTCTTCGCGGGTCCAAACCAGCTTCACCGGCTTCCCGGTGGCCTTGGCCAGCCGCGCGGCTTCCATCGCTGCGTCGCCGGTGTGCTTACCGCCGTAGGCAGAACCGGTGTCGGGAATAATGACGCGGACCTGTTTGTGCGAGAGATGAAACGTCGCGGCCAGTTCGTCGCGGATGGCAAAAGGACGCTGGCTGCCCGTCCACACCGTGAGCTTGCCATCCTTCCATTCGGCAAGCGCAGCCCGCGGTTCCAGCGGCGTGTGGGCAATGTAAGCGACTGTGTACGTGGCGGCCAGAGTCTTGTCCGCCTGCTGCAACCCTTGCTCGATTGAGCCTCTCACTTCCGGCTGGTTCGTGTCGTAGGATTGGCCGTGAGCTGCGGGCTTGTTCTTCAGCCAGGAATACAATTCCGCGTCGGAAGGCTGCTGCGGCGCCTCCCACTTTGCTCGTAAAGCGGCGAGCGCTTTCGCGGCCAAAGCTTCGCTGGGCGCAACCACGCCAACAAAATTTCCGTCGCGAACAATTTTTACGCCGGGCAGCTTCTCGGCTTCGCTGCTGTCGAGTGAAACCAGCGCGGCGCGGAACGCACGCGGCCGCAGGACCTTGCCGTACATCATGCCGGGCCGCTTCATGTCGGAGGTGTACTTGTGTTCACCGGTGACAAAAGCGCGGCCATCCACTTTGGCGACGGGCGTACCCGCGACCCGCCATTTGGAGGCTGAGATTAGGGGAGTGTCATCGCTGATGATCTTTGTGAGCTGCTGGCCGGAACTCAATTCAGCATAGGAGATCGTCTGCTTAGTCTGCGGATTCGTAATGCGGCCATCTACCACAACCAGACTGCTCGGATCAGTTTGCCACCGCTGTGCCGCCATGCCGACTAAGGCCTGACGAGCAGCTGCGGCAGCTTTGCGCAATTGCGGACCCATAGTCGGAGTTGTCCGGCTGCCAAAAGTTCCCATGTCGAACGGCGTCCGCTCAGTGTCGCCCATGACCAGCTCAATGGACGAGTGCGGAACCCGCAGTTCCTCTGCAACCTGCTGGGTCAATGACGTGCGGATGTTCTGGCCCATTTCCGCTTTTCCGGTGTACACGGTCACCTTGCCATCACCTGCGATGTGAATCCATGCCGAGATGTTCTGGGGAAGCTGTTCGTCTTCGGAGCTGCCCGTTCGTCCCGATTCCTGCGCGAGCAGAGGGCCGGCGGCGACACACACCAGCACGCCTCCTCCCATTACCTTGAAGAAATCGCGGCGGCCTAGCTCAAAGCCATAACGTAGCCGGCGGATCGCATCGTGCTGTGCGGCCTCCAGACTAAGTTCGTCGGCAACATTGTCTGACATACCATCACCCTTTTCGAGACGCCTGCTGGATCGCGGCAAGAATTCGCGAGTAAGTTCCGCATCGGCAAATGTTCCCGTTCATGTGATCTCGAATGGCGTCTTCCGATGGACTTGGATTGCGGGTGAGCAGACCCACCGCCGACACAATCATGCCCGGCGTGCAGTAGCCGCACTGGAAGGCTTCTTGGTCGAGAAAGGCTTGCTGGACAGGATGCAGCTTTCCGTTCTGCTGCAGGCCTTCAATCGTCGTGATCTTTTTCCCTACCGCAAATGTGACTGAAGTCCGGCACGATCGCACTGGTTTTCCATCGAGCAATACGGTACATGCCCCGCACTGCCCTTCGCCGCAACCGTACTTCGTCCCAGTCAGATCAAGATCATCGCGCAGTACGGAAAGCAGAGTGCGGCTGGAGTCTACGTCGAGGTGATGTTCGGCTCCGTTTACTAGAAGGACGACTGCCATAAACCCCCCGGAGCAGCAGGCAGAAGGAAATTATAGAACAGTCATTGACCACTATGTCGTGTGCCGACTTAAGTCACCGATGCCCGGTCACTCTGACCGGAGAGCAGTGAAGCATGTTGTGCTACGGAACGGTCCGGACTTGCTAGGGGGCTACTGTGCGCCGCGACCAGAGCCTGTCCCAGGCTTAGGCCGCCGTCTCCAGCCGGAACCTCGCTGTGTGAGAACACCTGGAAACCGAGCGATTCAAGACGAGATGTGAGTTTTTCCAACAGATACGCATTGTTGAACGTTCCTCCGCTCAGGCATACCCGCTGTAAACCCGTTCTCTGGCGGATGGCCATCGCTATGTTGGCGAACGCCGCAGCCAGGCTGCTGTGAAAACGCGCGCTGATTACGCCGGCGGGCACTCCCGCCGTAATGTCCTCGACGATCGCTCGAATAAGCGAAGTGGTCTCGATGATGCTACCTTCGGGCGTTCCTCTGATGGTGACGGGGTAGGCTTGGTCTTCATCAGCATCCGAAGTGCACATCTCCAGCTCAATTGCCGCCTGGGCTTCGTAGTTGACCGCACTTCGAATCCCCAGCAGCGCCGCGACTGCGTCAAACAGCCGTCCGCAACTGGACGTCATTGGGGAGTTTACCTGCCGGTCGATCATGGTGAGGAGAAGCTCGATCTTGCTGCGATCCAGTTGCCGCACGAACGGAATCTTCAAATCTAAAAATTCGCGGCCCCAAATCCGGTAAAGGAAACTTACCGCCATTCGCCAGGGCTCGCGAATGGCTGCCGCTCCGCCGGGCATCGGTACATATTCGAAATGAGCAGCGCGATCGAAGCCAGCGTAGTCGGCGATCAGCACCTCGCCGCCCCAAATCTGGCCATCCGTGCCGTATCCGGTGCCGTCCATGGCAAAGCCAATGACTGGTCCCTCGAGATTGTTCTCGGCCATGCAGCTGGCGATGTGGGCATGATGATGTTGGATCCCAACCAATTGCAGACCGGTTTGCCGCTTCGCCCATTGCGTCGAAAAGTAGTCGGGATGCAGGTCGTAGGCGACAACGCGAGGCTGAATGTCGAGAATCTTTGTCAGGTGCGCGACGGCTTCTTCAAAAAACTTGTAGCTCTCGAGATTCTCCAGATCGCCAATATGCTGGCTGAGGAATGCATTCTTGCCTTGAGTCAGGCAGATGGTGTTCTTAAGTTCGCCACCGACGGCCAGAATCGTCGGAAGTTCTTGCTTTAGAAAAATCGGTATGGGCACAAAGCCCCGCGACCGGCGAATCTGCCGCGTTTTCCCCGTAATTCTCCGCACGACAGAATCGTCACAACGCAGCAGGATGTCACGATTGTGGACCAGGAAGCAGTCAGCGAGAGAGCCCAGGCGGTTCAGCGCCTCCTGATTGTCGATGGCAATCGGCTCCTCGCTGAGATTGCCGCTGGTCATCACCAGGGCGCTGAAGCCTCCCTCCGCAAACAAAAGATGATGTAAGGGTGTGTAAGGCAGGAAGACACCGAGATAGCGGTTGAACGGGGCAACGTCTTCACAGATTCCGCCTCCGGGCTTTTTCGGCAGGAGAACGATGGGACGTTGCAATGATTGCAGAACTGCGCGTGCATCATCATCGACGTTGCAAAACTGGGCGGCCGCGTCCGCATCCCGGACCATGACCGCGAATGGCTTCTCCACCCGGCGCTTGCGCTCGCGCAACAGCATGACCGCCGCTCGATTGGTTGCATCGGCGGCCAGGTGAAATCCGCCCAATCCCTTGATGGCGACGATCATTCCCGCCTCGATGGCTTTGACAGTTTCCGTGATGGGGTCGCGCGTGTGCACCAGCCGCCCGTTTCGGTCCAGGAACTGCAACTGCGGTCCACACGACCAGCAGGCGTTGGGTTGCGCATGGAACCGGCGATTGAGCGGGTCATCGTATTCCGCACGGCATTCTGCGCACATCGGGAATATCGACATTGACGTGTACGCGCGGTCATAAGGAATGTCTTTTACGATGGTGAAACGCGGACCGCAGTTCGTACAGTTGATGAAAGGATAGCGATAACGCCGGTTTTGCGGGTCCATCATCTCGCGCAAGCAATCGTCGCAGATGGCAACGTCGGGAGAAATAAGCGTATGGACCGCATCTCCGCGCCGGCTCGCGACGATATGGAAATCCCGGTCTCCATTGCAGGGCAAGTCCGCCACTGCGACATGGGTGATGCAGGCCAGGGGTGGCGCTTCCTTGGGCAGGCGAAATACGAAATCTTCGACCGCGGCATGCGGCCCTTGAATCTCAATGGTCACTCCAGAAGCGGAGTTGCTGATACTTCCAGCCAGGTCGCGTTCGGTCGCAAGACGATAGATGTAAGGGCGAAAACCGACTCCCTGGACGATTCCAGAAACTTCAATGTGACGTCGTACGTCCATTTCTCCGCCTAGGTCAGAGCGACTGCATGTTCCGTGAGGTACGCAGCTCGCCGTTGCTCGATCCAGTGCATCCAGTTGCTGAGGCCGGTGCCCGATGTGCACGAAAGCTGCACGATTTCCATCCCAGGATGCACCCGGCGCGCATTTTCTTCCGCCTTGGCAATATCGAAAGGCACATAAGGCAACAGATCGGTTTTAGTCAGTACGAGCAGCTCCGATTTGAAGAAAATAGCGGGATACTTCAGCGGCTTGTCTTCCCCTTCAGTCACGCTGAGCAGTACGACCTTGGCGGCCTCACCTAAGTCATAACTCGCAGGACAAACCAGGTTGCCGACATTTTCGATAAAAAGAAAATCGATACTGGAGGCTGGCCAATCCGCCAGATGACGCTGAACCATGCGCGCGTCGAGGTGGCACGTGCCTCCGGTCGTAATCTGCTTTACAGGAAATCCGAAGCGGCGCAAGCGCGCAGCATCATTCTCGGTTTGTATATCGCCCGTGAGCACGGCGACTCTCGCTGAACCCGGCAGAGCCTCAAGGGTTCGTTCCAGCAGAGTTGTTTTTCCCGACCCAGGAGAACTGATCAGATTGATGCAGAACACGCCGTGAATTCGAAACTCTTCTCTGAGTTCGGCAGCAATCCGGTTATTCTCATTGAGGATCGGCTTCTCAAGCGGTACTCGGTTCATGTTGCTCCACCTCCAGATAGGCCAGTTCCAGTTCGTCTGCCCCTGGGCACAGACTGGTCGGCTTTCCGCAACGCGGGCAATGCAAGTCATAGTCGATGACTTCAAAAACGTCACGGCACGATTCGCAGCGATGACGCAGCGGGCACGTCTCGATTTCGAGAACCAGGCCCGGGAACCCGTTTTGCTTTGCCAGTACTTCAAACGCAAACCGCAGCGCCTCCGCATCGATAGCGGTCATCTTTCCCACGCGTATCCCCAGCTTGCGAGCGTCGGCGCCGGGCCGCTGCGCAATCTCGTGGCGGACCGTTTTCAGGATCGACTTGGCAATGCTCATCTCGTGCATTGGACCTCAGCAGATTCGCGGCAATTGGTCGCCCGTCAGCATGTCGACGATCCGCGTCGTTCCCAGGCCGGTTCGCATGGTGACCAGCCCGGCGTTGTTTTTGGTTACCGTGCCAATTACTTCCGACTCGCGCCCGAGCGGATGCTGTCGCATGACCTCTAACACCGCGTCAGCAACGCCAGGGTCTACAATCGCGACCAGCTTGCCCTCATTCGCCACATAGAGCGGATCAAGACCCAGCAGTTCACAGGCTCCCCGGACCTGCTCGGATATAGGTACTGACGATTCCTCGATATGAATACCAACTCTGGACGTCTGCGCGATTTCATTCAGCGTGCTCGACAGGCCGCCGCGGGTGGGATCACGCATACAGCGGATCTTTCGCGTGACACGGAGCATGTCAGCGACCAGTGTGTGCAACGGCGCGCTATCGCTTTCGACAGTCGTTTCGAATTGCAGCCCTTCCCGTTGAGCCAGGATCGCGATTCCATGCTCGCCAATCGCGCCACTGAGCAGAATTTTGTCGCCAGGTCTAGCCTGATTTGCGGATAGCTCAATGCCATCCGGCACCATACCGATTCCTGTGGTATTGATGAAAATGCCGTCGCCACTGCCTTTTTCCACCACTTTTGTATCGCCCGTGACGATCTGCACTCCGGCGGCTTCTGCAGCAGCGTGAATCGAATTCACGACGCGATCGAGGACGGAAATGGGCAAGCCCTCTTCCAGGATGAATGCGGCAGTCAGGAAAAACGGGACAGCGCCACCCATCGCGAGGTCATTGATGGTGCCATGCACGGCGAGCGAGCCAATGTCGCCTCCCGGAAAGAACCAGGGCTTGACTACGAAGGAATCGGTCGTGACCGCCAGCTTTAACCCGTTTATCTCAACAATCGCCTGGTCATCGAGCCGCGACAGAGCCGGATTTTGGAATGCTGGTAAGAAAATGTCGCGCACCAGTTCTGCGCTAAGCTTCCCGCCACTGCCGTGGCCGAGCAGGATAGTGTCCTTCGTGCGCAGAGGGGCGGGGCAAGTGATCTCGGCAATCGTTTTGGTCGTATTCGCCATACAACGTCTCAGCCCGCCTGAGCATGCCGGCGATATTGAAAATAGGCAGCGCAGGCGCCCTCGCTAGAAACCATCGGCGCACCCAACGGACTCTCCGGAGTGCATCTCATCGCAAAAGCCGGACACTCGGTCGGCCTCTTCAATCCCCTCAGCACCTGTGCACTGATGCATTCCGCGGGCTCGTCAGCGGCAATGCTGTCCAAATCAAAAACCTTGTTCGCATCAAAGGCGGAGTACTCCTGGCGGAAACGCAAGCCACTGTTCGGAATTACGCCCATCCCGCGCCACTTCTGATCGCTGATCTCGAACACCTCTTGCATGATTCGCTGGGCCGGCAAATTACCCGCATAACTCACGGACCGGGCATATTGGTTTTCTACTCGAGCCTCGTGCGCTTCCAATTGCCGGACCAGCATGAGGACGGCTTCGAGAATGTCGACCGGTTCAAAGCCGCTTACTACGATCGGCACGGCGAAATCGCGGGCCAGTGCGTCATATTCCTGACAGCCCATCACGGTGCAGACATGGCCAGGCGCGATGAACCCCTGCACGCGGTTATCGTCAGAACCGATCAGCGCGCGTATCGCAGGCGGCACAAGAACCTGGGAGACAAGCATCGAAAAATTGCTCAAGTTCTCGCGTTTCGCGTGCCAGGCCGCGACGGCATTGGGCGCGGCGGTGGTCTCAAATCCGATCGCCAGGAAGACTACTTTCCCTCCGGGATTGGCCCGCGCGATGCTTAAGGCTTCGCTCGGAGAATAGGCAACGCGCACGTCCGCGCCCTGTGCTTTGGCATGGAGCAGATCGGAAACCGATCCCGGAACCCGCAGCATGTCGCCGTACGAGACCAGTGTCACTCCAGCCTGCGAAGCGAGCGCTATCGCCTTATCAATGGTTTCGATCGGGGTTACACAGACGGGACATCCAGGGCCGTGTACCAACTGAACCTGCCGGGGCAGGAGTTCATCCAGGCCATAGCGCATGATGGTATGCGTTTGTCCGCCGCATATTTCCATCAGAACCCATGACCCAGTCGCGACGGCTGTGATCTGCTCGGCCAGCGCCCGTGCGATCTGCGCATTTCGGTATTCATCGATATACTTCATGGAATGCCGGTTCCGGCGCACTGGCCGGGGAAGAACACGGTTTGACTCTCCTCAACATCACTGTATTTCCAGGCAAACATCACAACCGTGACCCACATCACAAGTACCCGTGACAAATTGCCGTTTGAATTGCTGCGGCACGAAGGGAGGCGCGCATGAAGGACGCCAATGGAGAGCAGGCCGAAATCGCTTCGCTGCCAACCCTTTTGCATATGGTCTCGCAAGCCTGCGGTTACGCGCGGGCTTCAGCCACAGCGTTGCTGCGGGGCATTGAAACCCATTCCGGGCAATCGCTGGATGAGGTCGCTCGCTACGAAGAGACCTTGGATACGCTGAATCGCACAGTCAACGACGGTGTTACGCAATTGATTCCCGCGATTGGCAATGAACTGGAGGCCCGCCAACTTATCGCCTGCTTAAAATTCATCATTGAACTGGAGCGCATAGGGGACCTGTTGCTGAATGTCGTGAACCGGTTCCAGGCTGCTGGTTCACGGCTAGCCTCCCAGGACGTGCAGGAACTTGCAAAGATGACGGCAATCCTCGCCGAGATGCTGGACGCCGTCGGCCGGGCATTTGATGGACAGGACGTCCCCCGCGCCCTTGCGGTGCTGCGGGAAGATGCGGAATTGGACCGGCTCCGCAATCTCACATTCGTGCGTCACGTAGAAAATCCAGAAGGTGAACTGTTGCGCGAGAGTTATCACACGCTCTTTATGAGCCAGTTGCTGGAGCGGGCGGGAGACCATGTTAAAAACCTGGCAGAAGAAATCTGCCACCTCGTCACCGGACGCAGCACCCGGCACGTGCTCCGCGAATATGAGAAGCCCATTGAACTGCAGGCTGTCGAGAACAGGCGCAAGGCGGCGCCGCAGAGGATTCGTCGGAACGGCTGATTACGGTTTTCTCTCTAAACCAGGTTCAGGAAAAAGTTCAGGCCCCAACTGCCCCATTTCCTGCAAAAGCCGGTAGGTTCGCTGTGCCTCTTCCGCATCAACCCGGCTTATGGCGAAACCGACATGAACCATGACGTAGTCTCCGACACCAGCGTCGGGAACCAATTCAAGGCTGGCCTCGCGCACGATCCCGCCAAACTGTACTCGGGCGTTGCGAACCCCGTTCTGCTCGCTGCAGTCGAGCACTCTTCCCGGTATCGCCAGGCACATAGCGGTCTCCATTTCTAGAAATACGCCTGAGGATCACCACTGTCTGTGATGGCTGATACAGGACGGGGTTCGCCCTATGGTTGTATGTAAATAGTGCTGGAAGGCGCCGGCGTGTCGTATTCGCGTCCGTACTTGTTCTTATGCGCCAAAGCGGTTCTGTTCTCAGTGATAGAAACCGTTCCCAACGAGGACGCGCTGGGAGAAAGTACGACCTGGCGTCGCAACCTGGCCAGAGCCTCCGGATTGGCACGCTCGTCCCATACATGGACGGTATAGGCGCCGGCGGGAACCTTGGGCAGGAGCACGTCTCCCTGATCGCCTGTTGTGGCGAAATAAGGGGTGTCCACTACCACGACCACCGCGCTCATTTCCGGATGAATGTTACAGAAGATGTAGGATATTCCCGGGCGGTCAAATCGAACGTGCCGGGTGCTACCCGCCTCGTACAATCCGAGATCGAAGCGCTTTCCATCAAAAAGTGAGAACACGTTGTGGAAGAATGGATCATGATTGGGGAAGTCCACAACCGTGCCTACTTGCACCGCGAGAACGTGGGGATCGAATCGTTTGTTCTTCTGAGTAAGGGAGGGATGCTTTTCTGGATCGTCGGTAACATGGGCTGGCGCTTCGCCGTCGGCCGGAACTAACCACACCACGACACCGTCAGCTGATTGGCGATGGCTGGCAGCATCGCTCACATTGACCCGACCGCTGACGCTGAGTTCCTGACCCGGCAGTGCCGGGACAACAAGCAGCAGGAAGGCTACGCACGCAGTTGCTGTCCAAACTCGCACAAGTACCTTATTCTTTAGAACAAAACTCCCATGCTCAAGCTAACATGGTTCGCGGTGTTGAAGCTCGAGATCGAGTCCGTTTGCAGGCGCTGATACTCTGCCGAAAACAGCAAGTCAGAGCGCGGCCGATAAATGAAGTTGCCGAAAATGCCCCGGTTACGGCCGATCGTGCCGAAGTAGGTGAAGGCGGGGAATTCCCGCACTTCATTGTTGAAAGCGCTGTCTTGCCCGGCTGCCACGTTGAACTCCAACTTGGAAAACGGCTTGAACTTTAGTTGCGACCAGCCGCCCATGTCGTCCAAACCGCGCACCACGGCATTCGGCGTCGTGAGATCACCGGACCATACGATACTGCGGCCCAGCGCGGCCCCCAATCCGCCAATGGCGCGCCCCCGATAGAACTCGCCACTCAGGCTGAAGAGACGGCTCAAGGGCAGGTCGAAATCTGCATTCCCGGACCAGCCATTGACGATCCTCCCAAAGCCCCAGTTTTGCCGGCTGTAGTACCCACCTGCGCCAACCACGACTGGCTGCCCGAGGAATTTCGAGTTCCAGGCCACACGCGTGCCCACGGCTGGCCTACTGCTGGACTCACCCGCCAGTGGCTCTCGATAAAACGAATTGCCAGGAAACTCACCGGTGAGCGGATCTAGAACTCCGCCCTGCACGCTGATGTTGGAATCTTCCGAAAGGTGAAAGCGGTGCTCTACCCGGACTTGCGGAGTCCAACTCCACAAATTCCCGGTATACGCAAGCGGGGGCACCGCCAACGATGCGATCGATGTAGGTGCCAAGGGTGCAAAGAACAAAGCGTCTTGGCCCACGACAAGGGTAGTGTCTTTCCAATCCAAATGGATATTCGCGGTGCGCAGCCGCATAATCCCGTAGGTCACGCCGTTCGGGGCTTGTGGAAATCCCCCAGAGAAGTCGAACTGTATTTCGCCCCGTGTCTTTGCGCCGGCAAGGGTCGGACCAAAAACTTCAAACCCAAGTAAAGATTGCCGCAAACTGCCGCCCAAACTCGTGTTGCTTTCTCCCGGGACGATGGGCGCTGCCACGTGCGGAAAGTCTGTATCGTCCACGCTGCCACGGTTGGCGAGCAGGTTGAAGAGTACGATTCCCGAGAGGCGGACCCGGTACTTTGAGGCGCTCTCCACTTTTGTTTGATATTGCTCATCGATTTTGCCATTTAGGAAATCAAGCTGCTCCTGAATGCTGGCTGTCTTCTCCTGTCCCGACTGATCTGTACCCGCAAGCTCCTCGGTTCCGGTTGGTGCGCCATAGTCGGCCTTGCTGATCGCCTCAGACGAGCCATTCGGGGAAGCATCCTGCTTCGTATTCACGGGCTGCGAGACTTCGCCGCGGAGTTGACGGCGAAGGGCAAGATTTTCGTCCCGGTACTGCTGGGTTTCGGCTCGAAGTTCCGCAATGGCGGCGCGCAATTCTTGCATTTCCGACTGCAGTTGGTGGACGGAGTCCGCCAGATTCGCCTGCTGGTTGGGCTCTGGGCCGGACCGCTCCTGAGCGCTTGCCTCGACATCGAAAAGCATCAGAGTAGCCGCAATCACCGACAGTGCGACTGCGCGCCACCATGCTGAGCCACGCATATTCTTCTCCTGAACGACGGAATCGCCCGCGCAAACTACAGATTTATATTTGAGTGTGCGTCAGCGGGGCCGCCTGTGCGCCCGCTTCAAGTGTCGCGATTTCAGACTGCTCGCCCACTATTACGGGCAGCAGAATGACGAACGTAGTGCCCCGCTCCGATGTAGTTTCAACTCGGACGGCGCCTCCATGATCCTGCAAGATCTTCTTTACTACGGTGAGGCCAAGTCCAGTACCGTATTGCTTTCCGCTGCTGACAAATGGTTGAAACAGCCGCTCGCGGATGTCCTCGGGAATGCCCGGGCCATTATCCTGGATTCGGATTTCCACGTTCCGCCCCATTCTACGCATGACGATGTCAAGATTAGCGGTTCCCTTGGGTGTAGCTTCCAAGGCGTTGATCACCAGGTTCTGAAAGGCGCGTTGCAGCCGCCGAAAATCGAACCATCCCTCACATTGCCCTTCACACCGCATGTTTATATTCGCGCCTGCGAACTCCGGATTGGCGCGGGCGGTTTGAATAGCGCGCTCTAAAGGCTCCTGCAGATTCCCATAAGACCGGCGCAACGATTCGCTGGTTCGCGAGAACTCCAGGAGCGACTCCAGCATTTCGGTCATCTGATCGACTGCAATTCGGACTTCGTGATACAGCTCTTCGCGTTGGTGACTGTCCAGTCGTGATTCGGACAAGAACTCCGCGTTGGCGACAACCGCAGCCAAGGAATGGCGCAAATCGTGAGAAATGGAAGTGGCCATTTGTCCAATGGTGGCCAAACGCTCGGATTCCAGCAGTCTGCGTTGCGTGCTTCGCAGCGTTTCCCGCGTTCGGTGAAACGCAGTGGTAACTTCGGCGACCTCATCCTGACCGCGAGCCTCAAGGGGATAGTCGAAATCGCCTTTCTCCAGCGCGCGCACCCCTAAAACCAATGCTGAGAGAGGGCGGGTGAAAGTATGGGAAATTGCGAACACCAGTAAACTGCCAATCAACACCGCAACCAATCCCAACGCGAGCAATGACCGGTTTAGCTGCCTCAAAAAGGCAGTGGCTTCGTCGTAGGACTTCAGGACATTGAGCCGTACTGCGGGAGTGGTACCGGGGCTGAGGTCGAGGGAGGTGGCCAGAAAGCGCTCTGATCCCAGTTGTACCTGGCGAGTTTGAGGCTGGGAAGGCATGGCTGCGTCCAGTCCGCGCCGTTGCAGTTGTGCCTCCTGGGCGGGAGAAAGCGTGCTCCGGGCGACTGTACCGCCATACCAAAATGCCACCTTGCTCGAGGCAACGCGTGCCGCCTCATGTGCCACCTGATCATTGATTTCGTAGCCGACCGCTAGGTATCCCAGGAGCCGATCCTCACTGCTGGCTCCAAAATAAACAGGGCGGAAGAAGACCTCATATAAGTGCCCGCCCCCGAAGCACCAGTGATTGCCTGATTTTTTCTCGATCTCCTGAGAAAACAGCTGCTGGGCAGAATTCGCGCTGAACCCCGGACTGGAGGTGTGCAACGCGAATACTTTGCCGGTACGATCCACGAGCACGAACAGATCACTTCCCGCCAGTTGCCAGACGCTGCGTGACGCGTCCTGAATGGTAACCGCGTCGTGGGTCGTCATGAGAGCACGAACGATAGGCAGATCGGCGATCAGTTCAGCCGAACGCGAAAGGGTGGCCTCCCGCTCCCGTTGCACGTTCTGGAAGGTAAGGACAGAGTTGCGCAGGTCGGCGAAGATCTCTGACCGTACCTGCGCTTGCATGGTGCGGCGGACGAACAGCAAACTGGCCGCCGTGAGGCCGGCGGAGATCAGCAGCATCGAAAGCAGGAACTTGGTGCTTAATCGAAGCTTAAGCATGCTGCCAACCTTGATGCTCGCGGCCAACCTCAGGGAACAAACTTGTACCCCGCCCCGTGCATGGTTCGAAAATATTTAGGTTCGGCTGGATCGCGCTCCAGCTTCTGTCTTAACTTCAGGATGTGGTTATCAACCGTGCGCGTGGACGGATAATGCTGATATCCCCAAACTTCATTCAACAATTCTTCGCGTGATACCACCCGCTCCGCATTTTCCATAAGGAATTTAAGAACTTTGAATTCTTGTGCGGTCATGGTAACAGCCTGACCCGAGCGCAACACTTCCATCTTGGCGAAATCCACCGTAACGTCTCCAAAGCCCTGCGGCGGGATCGAGGGGTGCCGGCTGGAGCGGCGGATTGCTCCCCGGACGCGCGCCAGCAGTTCGCGGGGGCTGAAGGGTTTCGTCACATAATCGTCCGCACCCATCTCCAGCAATAAGACTTTATCAACCACGTCGCCAGCGGCGCTTAATACAATAATGGGCAATGCCGGGGTGCGTTCCTTGATGGCTCGGCACACGTCCTGACCTGAAACCTTGGGAATCCTCAAATCGAGTACGACCGCCGTGGGGGGAGAGGCCTTGAATGCCGCCAGACCCGCCTCACCGTCCAAAGCCGCCTCGACGCCGTAGCCCTCTGAGTCAAACAACCGCTTCAGCGCCTTCTGCACTGCGCGATCATCCTCAATGACCAGAATTCTGTCCACCGGTGAGAATCCGTCCTCTCCAATAAAGAATGCAAGTTTATACGCGTGTTTTCGTTCCTGCACACAAACGGAGCAGACAAAGTGAAATTGGTTGCGCAATTCGGCGCAACCTGGACTGCGCCTTGCTTGTTATATGCTACAGACGGATTCTGAGGACTCGCGGTCAACAAACATTTTGAACAATTTGCAGGCAGCATCTGAACCGGTGAACCCATCAGGGATGCCTCTGAGTGCGACCCGCGATTGGGCTGTAAAGTGCATTCCCATGAGGAGGCCCGTGGCTCGGAAGCCGCAAAACTGTTTCCTGAGCGGTAGAATAGAGTCGTCGGACCGTTGCAGCGTCGCATTCCCAGAACTGTGGACCCTAAAACCATGACCCTAAATAACCGAAAAGAAAAAGGTTTTTCCCTTATCGAACTTCTGATCGTGGTTGCCATCATCCTGATCATCGCCGCGATGGCTATTCCCAGCCTGCTGAAAGCGCGAATTTCGGCAGACGAAGCGTCCGCTGTTGCCTCCATTCGTGCCATCAACCAGGCTGAGATTTCTTACCAAACATCATTTCCCAGTGTCGGGTTTGCGGCCAACCTGAGCAACCTGGGAGGCGCTCCGCCGTGTACTCCATCACCTGCCACATCATGTCTGTTGGACAATTCGCTGGCCATGGCGTCTCCTGGAAACGGCTCGAAATCGGGGTACGTATTCCAGGCCACCGGCCAGAATCCCATCAATGGAGTGAACACCCAGTACACCGCCGGGGCTTCTCCGCTCAGCTACAACAGTACCGGTATCCGGAACTTCTGCTCCAACGAGGACGGCGTCATCCGCTTCAACGCGGGCTCGGCGGGCAGCACTCCGGTCAACAATGCGGCGGCTTGCCTGAACTTCACCGCCATGCAATAACTGTGATCCGGGAGATCGATCGGCCCGCCGGCAGTCATCATACGTGCCAGCGTGAGCGTCTGGGATGACCCTCTTTTACGCAGCAATGGCAACAAGCTATGATCAGTAGGCATCTGTAGCCCACATGAGCGATCCGCAGGGGATGACGCAAGCTGCCCGAGTGCCGTTTCAGTTCAACAGTTCTGCTTATCTGCTGCGCATTGGACGCGAGAAGGCGCACAACCTGGGCGAGTTCCTGGAAGCGCTGCGCACCTGTCCGGAAGAGTCAATCTTCCAGCACACGTTTCTAACGCTTCAGGAACATCATTTCTTCCGCACCGGTTTTACCAATGATTTCGCCCAGTGGACCTTCAGCGCCTGCAACGAAGTGGCGCTTTCCGAGCAGCTGGCGGGTCTGGACGTGCGGGCGTTTACATCCGTCGCTGAACTTCGCGACCAGGTCCTTGAGATCGTCAGCTCCTATTTGGCGGCTCACCCCCTGGTTGCGTCTCGTGCTGCCCTTACGCCCTTTCACTTTTGCGCATCCGACATGGTGGTTGTACCCACACCGTTCCTCGCTCACAGTGTCGCGGAGTTCATCGAGGACCTGCAGAAAGTCAGCGTTCACTCCATCCACCATCACTTCATCGAAGCGCGGCTTCGTCTGAAATTGAAGACCAACGATTTCTCCGTCTGGCTGGAAGAGGACGCGGGTATGCCAAAAGCGGCCGCCGGCTTGAATCGCATCGACATCTACACCGCCACCCTGGAACAGGTGCGCCGCCAGATCGTCAACATTCTTCAAGCTTCGCCCAATTAGAGTCCATTTTCGGCCCTTCTAAAGTTATTGAAACCAGGACGTTTGCCAACTTGGCTTGCCCGCCCGTTTTGGGAAAACCGAAATTACCAAAGTACGATTGCCACTGCGGCTTCTGTTACTTGCCGCATATCGCGCCACACCCCAACATGGCAGCAGCACCTGATGATTCCGCCATCGCCTGAAACCCGATGGCAATCGCCACGCAAGCGAAGCCGGTTCTAGACAGGCCGGTACGGAACGTTAAGGTGCCATTTTTATGTCTGGGGAGAACATGATGAAAAAGTTCATTGGCGTTGCTGTGCTGTTGTGCGCTGCTACCCTGTTAGCGGGCGCGCAGGAAACACCGAAGCCGGAAGTCTTCGGCGGATATCAATTCACGACCATGGACGGCGGCTGGCACGCCAGCGGCTGGAACGGTCAGGCTAACTTCTACGTCACGCGCTGGTTAGGGATCGGCGGCGACTTTGCCGGGGCTTACAAGACCGGCTCCAGCCTGCACACCTATACCTTTGGGCCGGTCATCTCGACTCATCGCGGAGCCTTCTCGCCGTTTGTGCACGGACTGTTTGGCGGCGCGCATGCCTCGGCAGCGGGCGTTGGCGACAGCGGTATGGCGATGCTGTTTGGCGGCGGCGTGGACCTTGGCAAGAAACAGATTGCCGTTCGCCTCTTCCAGGCGGATTGGATGATCGTCCGCTTCAACGGCATCACTGACAAGAACAATGCCCGCGTGTCCACGGGCTTGCTGTTCCGCTTCTAACGTCTGTAGCTTTTTCGACGGGCGGCCTGCGGGCCGCCTTTTCTTTTGGCTATCTAGAAAGCAGCTGACGAGGGACTATCTTACCTGCTGCTCGACTTCGCTGATCCAGTCCGGACGCTTCAGTACCTCGCGCGGTTTTGGACCATCGGCGGCGCCCACGATTCCATCCTGCTCCATGAGATCGATCAGATGAGCAGCGCGGCCGTAGCCAATGCGCAACCGCCGCTGGAGTAGGGAAGTGGACGCTTTGCCGAACTCCACCACCAGCCGCACCGCATCTTCGAAAAGCGGGTCGTGCTCCCCGCTTTCTACTGCCTCGGCTTCGCCCTCCGATTCCGCTGCCTCGCGTTCTTCCTTGGGAGCTTCCAGGAATTGCTGCTGATACTCCGCCGTGCCCTGCGAACGCCAGAACTCGACCACGGCCGCAATTTCCTTTTCCGTAACAAAAGGCGCATGCAGGCGGTGAACCCTGGCTGACCCCGAAGGCAAGTACAGCATGTCACCGCGGCCGAGCAGCGCCTCGGCGCCGTTCGCATCTAGAATGGTCCGCGAATCAACTTTAGTCGCCACGCGAAACGAGACGCGCGCCGGAAAATTCGCTTTGATCAGCCCGGTGATGACGTCCACCGACGGCCGCTGCGTCGCCAGCACCAGGTGGATTCCCACCGCACGCGCCATCTGTGCCAGCCGAGTGATGGACTCTTCCACGTTGTTCTGGTCGAGCATCATCAGGTCGGCTAATTCGTCAATGATGATGACGATATAAGGCAGCGGGCGCTCTTCCGCATTGTCTTCGAACAGGCTGGGGGTGTCTTGGTCAAAAAGCTTGTTGTACTGATCGATGTTTCTTACACCCTTGGAAGCCAGCAGCTTCAGCCGCTTCTCCATCTCGCGAACCGCGTTGCGCAATGCGTTGGCCGCGAGTTTGGGCTCGGTGATGATCGGCGTATACAGGTGCGGCACGCCTTCATAAACGCCGAGTTCAAGCCGCTTGGGATCGACCAGCACCAGCCGAACCTGGTCTGGCGTCGACTTATACAGGATCGACATGATCATGGCGTTGATCGCCACGCTTTTACCCGTCCCGGTAGAGCCGGCAATCAGCAGGTGCGGCATGCCCGCAAGATCAGCGACTACGATACGGCCATTCAGATCCTTACCCATGGCCAGGGTGAGTTTCGATTTCGATCCGAGGAATTCCTGTGACTCAATGTTTTCGCGCAGCCAGATGATCTCGCGCTCCCGGTTTGGAACCTGGATGCCCACCGTTGATTTGCCCGGCATGCGCTCAATGAGAATGCTCTCAGCGCGCAAGCCAAGGCAGAGATCATCGGTGAGATTCGTGATGCGGCTGTACTTGATGCCGGCCTCAGGCTTGAACTCGAACGTGGTTACAACCGGGCCGGGATTGATTTGCGTCACTTGGCCGCGGACATCGAACTCAGCGCATTTTTCCGTCAAGACCTGGGCCAGGAGCTTCAGTTCGTCCTCATCGACGGCGTGCTGTTCGTCAGGCCGATGCAGCAGGCTGCTGGACGGCAACTTGAAGCCGCCGGCAATGCGCGGCATAGTGGTCTTCGGCTTCTGAGAGCTGTCGGCCCGATCCGCTACCGGCGGATGCGCTGGCGTTTCTTCCGAAGATGATGGAACAGGCTCTGGCATCGGGGGCGAGAACTCCCGCTCGATTCCCGTCCGGACCGGAGCAGGTGCCGCTGCCGCTGCCGCAGGCGTCGCCTTGGCAGGAACCAACTGGGTCGAGACCATCGGCCGTGCGGCTCGCTTCTTTTCCAGTTCCTTTTGTGCTCGCTGGCGTTGCCGTGCTTCTTGCCAATCTTTGTACCTGTTCCACAACGCGATCACAAATGCGAACCGTGTCGGCGCCCAAAGCTGCAGGGCAGAGAACGAGAATGCTGTGGACAGGTACAGGGCCACGGCGAGAATGCTGGCGCAAACAATATAGGCGCCCGCCAGATTGAAGTAGTGGATGAGCACGTCTCCGACGACCCGCCCTAGAAGTCCTTCGACAGGGATTACGTTCATCCAGCGCAGCTCCCCCGGGACCAGCGACAGCATGGCCGGAATGAAGATGACCAGCCACATCGCCCCCAGGGTCTTCGCAATGGGCGATTGAACTTTCCGGGAGCGGAACCACCGCATGCCCAGCGTCGCGAGTAAGCAGGGAACCAAAAACGCGCCGATTCCTAGGAACTGGAGAAAGAGGTCGGAAATGATCGCGCCGACGATGCCGATCCAGTTGCGAGCCGCCCGCGATCCCGTGAGCACAGAGGCGCTGTTGAGCGACGGGTCCAGAGGCGAGTACGAGACCAGGGCAAGGAAGAGGAGGAGCGCGGAGACGCACAACAGGAAGCCGATCAGCTCGTTCAGCCGCCGGTTGGCAGTCGGAGAGAAAACACTGGAAAAGTACTTCATTGCGCGTGTGTTGCCAGAGTGAAGTTCAAAGACACCTCCGCCTCTGTGCCGCCATCACGCCAGAGCCCCTAGATTATGGCAAGAATTCGCCCCGGCAGCAATGAGGATTTGGGTGCTTTCCCCAACTCCGCCGGGGTTTAAGGTGCACGTCAGTGGGCGTCATCAAGGGAATCGACATGTGCCGGCAACAGGCGACAGCGCTCCGAGCGTGCACCGCCATTTCTTGCTTTTGGGTGGCGCAGCGGTTTCACCGCTGCGGTACAGTGGCAAAAGTACGAGCGGCTTTAGCCGCTGAGGTGCCCTCCGTGGCGGCTCCGGAGAACGTGAAAACTGTGGACAGATCGAACGTTGCCGAGTTTTTCCCAACGAATGGAGACTGACTAGTGCGCTAGCTTAGGTTCGCACCCCGATCTTGGCGCGATGCTGGGGACTTCGTCTTTGCGGCTCTTGCAAAGCTTGCCCGGCGCGCAGCCGAGGGGGACCACTTGCACATGGCCTGATTTCTTTCATCCCAACTCCTTGTCAAGACCCCTCTACCTGCCCGTTTCCTCCTAACTCGCTCCTCGCCCGGCAAGTATTTCGTCAGCGAAACTGTCCCTTTCACCCCTCGCGATCCGTCATACTGGAATTAGGAGGACGTGTATCCAAAACACGGCGCTCCGTGGCCGGCGCTCCCGGTCACTTCAGTTCTTTGACATCCAGCACCCGTGTGGCGCGGGCGTCCCCGTTCGCGACCCCGCTGCGTGGAATTCTCAGCGAGCGCAGCAAGTTGGAATGGGGAATGGGGAGACTTAACTCCTTATTCCGGAATATTTTGCGCGTAACTACTTTACTCTCAAGATTTTGCGAACCGAATACGCGCTAAATCTTTGATTCTGAAAGATCGGGGGGAGGGGGGTAATGCGTCGGACGTTTACCCAATCATTCCCTTGGCCCAGGCCAGAACCGCGGCTCCGATCAAAATTCTGTACACCGCAAAGGGAGCAAATCCACGCCGCCGCACCCAGGCCATGAACCATGCCACTGAGCCGTAGGCGACGATGAAGGACACAATAAAGCCAATCGCCAGTACTAGCCAGCCATGCGCATCGATGGCAGAAACACCGATGGGATTGCCCCCCTTGCCTCGAAGCGATTTGAGCAGGTCGTAGCAGGTGGCGACCACCATGGTGGGAATTGACAGAAAGAACGAGAACTCCAGGGCCGAAGCTCGCGACATGCCCGCCAACTGCCCGGCCGCGATCGTTGACATCGAGCGTGACGTCCCCGGAAACACGGCTGACAAAATCTGGCAAGCTCCAATCCAGATCGACTGCGCCAGCGACATCGCCTCCATCTTCCAGGTGTGAATCGGCGAGCCTGCTGCCTCGGGTCCGGCAGCTTCCCACCGTGCTTTGGCGGCATCGACGATCCACATCACGATACCGCCGATCAGCAGGGACGCTCCCATGATGTACAAGCTCTCGAGATGCTTGCCAATCACTTTCGTCAACAGGAACGCGGGAAGCGCGGTCACGACGAATGCAACGATCGTCAGGCCCAACGGGTGGGTCACAATGTTGCGGTCGCCGCGTTCTCCCTCAGGAAAAGTGCTGAAGAATTTCAGGATTCGCGACCAAAAGTACACCGGCAGGCAAAGAATGGCTCCCAGCTGAATGACGATGGTGTACATCTTCCAATAACCATCGCTAAGGCTGAGGTGAAACAAAGCTTCGGCGATTCTGAGGTGCGCAGTCGAGCTGACGGGAAGAAATTCGGTCAGGCCCTCGATTACTCCCAACACGACGGACAAAAGATAGTCGTTCAATGCTGCTCCTGAGTTGAGGTCGCAAGTACCTACTTTATATAAGGACCTCGATCATTCATGTCATTGGCGACATGAGACCGCAGTCTTTACCGATCGTTTGTACTTATACTTCAGGTGGAACGCAGAAAGAAGTGCCAGCGAAGGCGCGACAATCCGGCATGCGCCTCTGTACGGAAAATTAGTCCAACGCGTTGCCGTAAGTGGGAATGCCCTGCTGCACCAGGTACATGAGATCCTGCGCTCGGGCGGCCCAGTCGGTTTGCTGCGAGTATTGGCTGGCGATCCTCTGGGTCAGGGCGATGGTCGCGTTTCTTGCTTCTTCCGATTTCTTGCCCTGCTCTTCGGTTTTGTAGATCTCGATTAGCGCTGCCCGCCGCCACGCGGCATTGTAGAGGGCCTCAGCTGCCGCGGGTGAATTGGGATGATCTTTAACGTATTTTTCGTACAGGTCCGCCTCTTTGTCGGGACACTTGGACGAGCCCTGCCAGTCTCCGCATAGCTTGTTGTCGATAAGGTGAAAGGCCGCGAGGTCTGACCATTTGGTGTTGGGAAACTTTTTGATGACTTGCTTCATCCAGTCTTCGTTCATGCCTTCGCGCAGGTAAGCTTCTTTAGCTTTGGCGGACGGCCGTGACATCACATCGGCCTTCTCGATCTGCCAGCGGACATCAGCCGCCCGGTAAAGCGCCTCGCCCGCCAAGGGCGAACTCGGAAAATAATCGTAAACTCGACGGTAGAGGCGCATGGCATCCTGCGCGGCTCCGCGACGGCCATGGCGGCGGCTGGCCTGGTCTTCTGAGTCGGCGGCTTCGCCGTAGATGATCTTGTCTCCATTAGGAACGGACGCGCCCACAACTCCTTTGCTCTGTACCCAGCCGGTGACCGTCTTCTCTTCCTGATCTTCGTCCTCGATGAAGGCAGCATCGGGCGCGCGCGCTGGCCCCAACAGCGCTTCAACGTGCAGCCAATTGCGGCTGGTCTCCAGGATGATCAGCTCTCGCCCGCGCTCAGCGTTACCTATCTTGGCGGATGTATTATCTGGCGTCAGGTAAATGACCGCTTCGCGAACGAGAGTCGCTCGTTCGGCAGCAAATGCCAAACTGCAACAGAAAAGGATTAGAACTGCGCCGGCGATCCGGCGATACCGCTTCATGTGATCCTCCCACAATACCTTTAGAGAGACAGACACCTACATCTCTACCCTAACTCAGCTAACGTTTCTGGCGCGATGTTTCCGCCGCTAATCACGGCGACATTCACTTTGGTTTTCGGTAGTTCATGCGCGTGGAAAATGAAAGCCGCGGCAGCAACTGCTCCGCTAGGCTCAGCTACGGTCTTGGGATCTGCCGCCAGGCGCCGCATGGCCTCGCGAATCTCGTCCTCGCTGACAGTCACAATGTCGTCCACGTACTCGCGGATGTGATCGAAGTTGATCTCGCCAATACTTTGGGTTCTCAAACCGTCAGCAGCGGTTCGCAAAACCTCTTCCGCTGGAAGCTGCACCAGCTTGCCTGACCGGAGGCTTGCTTGAGCGTCGGCCGCCAACTCCGGCTCCGCGCCGATAACTTTCGCCGACGGCATACTCAGTTTGACAGCGGCCGCGACGCCACTGACCATTCCGCCGCCACCGACCGGCACGATGACGGTCTCTACGTCGGGGAGATCAGCCACAATCTCAAGCCCGATCGTGCCTTGCCCGGCAATGATCTGCTCATCGTTGTAAGGAGGAATAATGGCGTATCCGTACCGGTCTGCCAGTTCCTCGGCCTTCTTCTTACGTTCCTCGCTTGCGGGTCCCACGAGCACGATCTCGGCTCCCATGGATTCTGTAGCTTCACGCTTCAGAACTGGTGCAGCGCGTGGCATTACGACGACGGCTTTGACTCGCAGCGCTCGTGCCGCATAGGCAACGCCCTGCCCGTGGTTGCCGCTGGAATAGGTAATGACACCGCGAGCTCGTTGTTCCGGCGTAAGTGAGGTGATCTTGTTGTAGGCGCCGCGTAGCTTAAAGGCGCCGATTGGTTGTAGATTTTCCGGCTTCAAGTAAAGCAACCGGCCATCTCGGCATCCATTTACTTCGTGGATATGCGATGGGAGGAGCGCCGTGCGCACGGCAACTCCGTCCAGCCGTGCCTGCGCGCGCTTGATGTCATCCAGAGTGACTATGCTTTACTCCCTGTTGAAGCTGCTTAAAAAGTTGACGTTCGCTATCCTGAGCGAACCGGGGACCTGATCAGATCTCCAAAATGACCGGCATGATCAGCGGACGCCGTTGAGTTTGCTTTGAGATGTACCGTTTCAGATCCGCGCGAATTTTCTCTTTGATCACGCCATAATCGGCTTTTTCTTCATCGCTCGAGAGATCCAGCGTCTGGATTACCGTTTGCCGCGCTCCATCCATAAATCCGTTCTCTCCGCCGGCAAATCCGCGTGTCACAATCTCGGGATTGGTCTCCACTCGGCCGGTCAACTTATTAATGGCGATGATGGGCAGCACAATTCCATCTTCGCTCAGGTGGCGGCGATCTTTGATAACCAGGTCTTCCACGACATCCGTACGCGATCCCGAATCGATACACACCCGGCCAACATTGACCCGGCCCGCCTTGCGCGCGCCGAGTTCATCGAATTCGAGAATGTCGCCGCTCTCGATCAGCATCACATTGCCCACGGCTCCGCGCATGGAGGCTGCCATCTCAGCATGCAGCTTGAGCTGCCGGTATTCTCCGTGGACGGGAATGAAGTACCGCGGCTTGACGAGGTTGATGATGAGCTTGAGTTCCTCCTGGCTGGCGTGTCCGCTGACGTGCACCGGCGGAGTCGAGCCATCCTCATAAATGACGTGGGCTTCGCGCCGGAACAGGTGATCGATCATCCGATAAATGGTCTTTTCATTGCCAGGAATGATGCGCGACGACAGCACCACCGTGTCGCCCTTCTCGATTTTGGCGTGCTTATGATTGTCGACGGCCGCGCGCGAGAGCGCCGACATGGGTTCGCCCTGGGTTCCGCTGATGAGCACGCAGGTCTTCTCGGGAGCGAAATTCTTGATTTCTCCGGGATGGATCAGCAGGCCGTCAGGGATTTCGACGTATCCCAGATCTTCCGCGATCTCGGCGGAACTGGTCATGGAGCGCCCGATGAAGGCCACCTTTCGCCCGTGCTCATAAGCCAGTTCCACCGCCAACTTGATGCGGTGGATCGAAGATGAGAAACAGGAGATAAAAAGTCGTCGCTGTGTACGCGCAAACACCTCGTCGAATTTTCGCCTCACCGCACGTTCGCTCGGGGTGTACCCGCGGCGCTCCACGTTAGTCGAATCTTGGAAGAGAGCCAGCACTCCTTCCTTGCCGTATTCCGCAAATGTGTGGAGGTCAAAGAGGCGATTATCCGTGGGGGTGGGATCCACCTTGAAATCACCCGTGTGTATGATCACTCCAATCGGTGTATGAATAGCCAGCGCGACGCAGTCCACCAGGCTGTGCGTGACCTGGATGGGATGGATGGTGAATGGCCCGACGCGGAAGCGTTCTCCGGCTCGGATTTCCCGCAGGTCGGCTTCCTCTAGGAGTTCGTGCTCTTCCAGCTTGTCTTCCACATAAGCAAGGGTGAACTCTGTTCCCCAGACCGGAACCTTCAACTCCGAGAGCATCCATGGCAGCGCGCCTATGTGATCTTCATGTCCGTGGGTGAGCACAATCGCGCGGATCTTCTGCCGGTTTTCAATCAGATAAGAAATGTCGGGGACAACAATGTCGACGCCGAGCAATTCGGACTCGGGAAACATCAAACCGGCATCGATGACAATAATGTCGTCGCCCCAGCGCACGGCCATGCAGTTCATACCGAACTCGCCTAGCCCGCCCAGAGGCACGACTTGCAGCTTTCCCGTTGGCATTGCGGATAAGTTGATGCTAGCACAGGAGCAGACGCCCGTCGTCAGACCTCGGTCGTCAGCAACAGCACCTCGGATCATGCGACGATACGTGGTAACGCCTGAGCGGTAGCCCCGGAGGCCTGAACCCTGAACTCCCTCTCTTCTGCTATAAGTCGTAACAGATGTCTGAGGAAGCACAACGTTCCTGGCTGAGCCGCCGAGTTGAAGAAGCCCTCAAGCGGGGGCTCACGCAGGCCTACGAGACGGTGAAGGTCGACCCGGAAAAGTTTTTGCTTCAGCTGCGCGCCGCCTACGGACTGCCTATCAGCAGCTATCAGGGCGTCTACTCCGTTGAGGTCGGTCTCCTTGATGACGTGGCCGGCACCACCATTCGTGGTGCGATGAAGATGGCGGCAGCCGAAGGCGCTGGTTTGGGAATTGGTGGACTCATCACCATGGTTCCTGACCTCAGCATCCTGGCGGGAATCACTCTTCGGACGGTGCAAAAGCTCAGCTTGCTCTATGGCTTCGAATACAACACGGATGATGAAATTGCTGAACTCTGGATTGCTGCGGCCAGCGCGGCCGGCGTGGACATCAGCCGTGAACTCTTGGAAAAAGAGGTAGTGAACCGTTTTGTGCCGCGGGTGATCCAAAGGATCGCCGTCAGCGCCAGCACCGAAATGGTTGAGAAGTGGGCTGGACGATTGATTCCGGTAGCGAGTTCGCTGATCGGCGCCGGCCTCAACTATTATTTTGTTCGTGCCTGGGGACAACGTGCACAGGCGCACTTCCGAGTTAAGCACCTCGGCGTTCGCGAGCGGCTGGAGCGGCAAGCGAATGCGACAGGCGTCAACACCGAACTGCCGAAGCTGTCACAATAAAGGAATTTGCTTTCGAAAAAATCTGGAACATGCCCTCGTTCACTTGCCGTGCCATTCTGTTTGATCTCGACGGTGTCCTGGTCGACTCCACGCCAGTGGTTGCCCGCCACTGGAGATTGTGGGCGGAGGAAAATGGCCTCGACCCAGACAAGCTGATGCAAGTCGCGCATGGCGTGAGAACGATTGAGGTCGTCCGCGCGCTCTTGCCGCACGTGGATGCCGAAGCTGAGGTCAAAAAGATAGAAATGCGCGAAGCGGCCGACACCGATGGCGTCCATGTGATGCCTGGGGCAGCTTCGCTGCTGGCCGGTATTCCTCAAGGCCGTTGGTGTGTGGTCACTTCCGGAACTCGTTATCTGGCAACCTCCCGGCTGAATGCAGCCGGATTGCCCATTCCGCCTGCTCTGGTGAGCGCCGATGATGTAACCCAAGGCAAGCCGCATCCCGAGCCTTACCTCAGAGGAGCTCAGCTTTTGGGATTTGATCCGGCCAATTGCGTTGTCATCGAAGATGCTCCAGCCGGCATTCGGGCCGCTCACGCCGGAGGCATGAAAGCTATCGCTCTGACCAGCACCTTTGGTCCCGAGGAATTATCAGAAGCTGACGCTATTATCCCCGGCCTGAGGGATTTGTGCCTGAGCGTGATTTCGAGCCAGGGCGATTTACAGCTATCGATCGAGGATGGTGGGCATCCTGATGGAACATCTGGTTAGCAGACCAGAAACATTCCGCAATAAGGAGAGCTTCGTGATTCGGAAACTCGCGTCGGTGTTGATCTGTAGCTGTGGCCTGCTGTTCGCGCAAGCTCCGAGCAAACCTCTGGTGCTGATCAAGGCCAGTCGCCTGTTCGATGCCCGCAGTGGGCGCACTTTCAGCAACCAAGCCGTTCTAATCGAAGGCGAGCGCATCAAGGAAGTTGGGGATACGCGCACCGTGGCCGGGCATGCGAGTGGCGCACGCACCATTGATCTCGGCGACGCCACGCTGCTTCCCGGGCTCATCGATGCTCATAACCACATTCTGGGCAATCCCAAGAATCTTTCGCCCATCGCAGGTTTGCGGCTGTCCTCAGCCCAAGCGACGCTATGGGGAGTTCGTAACCTGCGGGTCTTTCTCGACCACGGCTTTACGACGCTGCGCGACGCCTGCGAGTCGGACGCTTACTACGGGCAGATTGCGTTGCGCGACAGCATCCAACTAGGCCTGATCCCCGGACCCAGAATGGTGACGGCAGGCAGTTGCATATCCCTTACAGGCGGCCACGGCGATGCGGACCAGCTTGCCCCGGATCAGTCTTTACCGCGACGTCCGAATATTGCCGACACCGTGGATGAGGTTGCCGTCGTGACTCGCCGTGACATCAAGTATGGAGCGGACTGGATCAAACTGATGGCGACCGGAGGTGTGATGGACACGCTCAGTGACTTCCGCGTTCAGGAACTGAGCCAGGAGCAGATGGCCAAAGCCGTCGAAATCGCACACCGCGCCAATAAGAAAGTCATGGCACATGCGCACGGGACGGAAGGAATCAAAGCTGCGGTTCGGGCGGGCGTCGATTCCATCGAGCATGGAAGCTTGCTCGATGACCAAGGCGCTGAATTGATGGTTCAGAAGGGAACCTGGCTGGTGCCCACCATTGATGTCGAACTGCGTACGCTCGAAATGGGATCGCAGTTCGGTGTTGAGCCGGTGATGATGGCCAAAGAAGCGCAGGTGGTGAAGCTCAAGCGTAACGGATTCGACACGGCGCTCAAGCATCATGTGAAGATTGCATTCGGCGTGGATGATGATCCCGACTATTTGGATCGGGAATTCGAAGCGATGGTTTCCTGGGGAATGAAGCCCGTTGAAGCGTTGCAGGCGGCGACGGTGAATGCTGCCGAGCTGTTGGGCTTGTCCGATCAGGTCGGCCGGTTGGAGCCGGGCAAGTACGCGGACGTAATTGCCGTCTCGGGCGATCCGACGTCCGATATCAAAGCCATGAACAACGTTGTGTTTGTGATGAAGGGTGGAGAGGCGTGGAAGGCGAAATAAAATCCGTCAGCTCCCGCAGCGAATTTCCGCTGGCGAGAAGGACAAAGTCTTATCCGCTTTATTGACGAAGAAGAACGGATGTTCCGTACGCCCGTTCACTGTGGCCGCGACGATGACACCCGTTCCTTCCTTCGTGCCCAGGGCGCAATCCACATCGTGAGTCTTGATCAGGCCCCACTCGCCGCCTGGGCCCCAGTCACGATAGAAGTCGCTGTAAGGGTAATTCGCGTACTTGTTGGCGTGCTGCTTCCAGGCAGGGTCATTCATCCAGATGCCGTAGGCGCGCTCGTAGTCCTGTTTCTGCAAAGCGGAAAGGAAATTGTCGACAACCTTTTCCTGTGGCCAGTAACGGAATTCCCATACCAATGCACCGAGGATAAGCACCGCGACAATGACGGAGCTGATGATGATCCTGCGGCGGCGCTCACGAACAAAATCCGGCGACTTCGCATCCAGCAGCGTCATAAAGTAAGCATATAGGAAACCGTAGCGCGGAAAAAAGTTCCACCGGGTGCGAGCCGTTTTACAGGCTCCTCTTAAACAAAGGCACAGCAATGCTGAGCGTTACAGCGGCAAAGATCGCCAGGTACAGCATATCCGGCCAGATCGCCGACAATCCCGTCTCTTTCAGCAGAAGGGCCTTGAAGCCGTGGACGGCATAGGTGAACGGATCGCCTTTGGCAATCACTCGCAGCCAGGCGGGAAATGCCTGAATTGGATAAATGGATCCGCTGGGGAAAAACAGCAGCGTATTCAAGATACCAAAAGTGGCCCGCGGCACCAGCGGGTCTTCGACACGCACCATCATCAGGAACATCATGGTATTGAAGGCAACTGAAGTGAGAAAAATCACGATAATGAGGCCGATGATCGTGCGAAAATCAAAAACCGACCCCACCCCGGCAAGCAGGGAGCCGATCACAGTAATTATGAGGCCGGTGAGCACGGCCTTGATCGCCCCCGCGAGATTCAACCCCAGCACAAGTTCTGTTTTCGTAATGGGCGTAACCAGATAGCCTTCATGCACACCCCGGGCCTTGTCGTCGATGTACAGCATGCCCCCGCCGATCATCACGGAAACAAACATGGCCAGGGTGATGGAACCAGGCAGCAGATATTTCATGTATTCGATGTAGGGGTACAGTTCAACGATATCGAGAGCGGTCTTCTGCAGAATGCGTGGCGACACGTCGGGCTGGTTAAGAGCGTTGGTCAACTCTGTCATCTCCGATTCCAGCGTCGAACTCATGAAATTATCCGAGTTGTCGACGATCAGCCCGATGCGGGGATGATTCTCCTCATAGACGCGCCGTGAATACTGAGGCGGAATGATTACGGCACCCTGAATTTTGCCGTTGCGCACGTCTTCCATCGCGTGTTTTTCGTTGTCATAGGTCACCGGAAGGAACGTGCGCATGTTGGCCCGAACCGAATCGAACGCCTCTTTGATCTTGACTGCCTGAGTCCCATGATCCTGGTCAACAATACCCAGCCGCGCGTCACGAATCTTTCCGCCGAAGGCATTTCCCAGCACGATCAGCTGTACCAGGGGAAAGATCATCGAAGCTAACATCAACGCGGGAGAGCGGAAGAATTTCCGCATCTCGCGTTCAACAATGGCTAACATCCGGTTCATGGCTGTAACCCCGGCCGCTGCGGCATCACGAATGCATAGGCCTTCACCAATTCGTCGCGCAGCTGGCGGCCCGTGTAGTGGACAAAAACGTCGTCCAACGTGGTGTTTTGTACTGAGAGGGATTTGACTGGCACGCCCGCGGAGACCGCGGCCTCTACCAGTTCCGTAGTCGTGCGCGAGCCGTTGCCGGTGAGCACGCGATACATACCCGCGCCTTCCGATTGCACTGAGGTGACCGCACTCAGTCCGCGCAGCCGCTGCTCCCAATCGGCAGGCGGACCCTCAAACTGAACCTCGATGACATTCGATCCCGGCACGCTTGCTTTCAGCGCAGTCGGAGTGTCCAACGCAACCAGCTTGCCGTGATCCACAATTGCAATGCGGTCGCAGAGGCGGTCGGCTTCGTCCATGTAATGGGTCGTGATCAGAATCGTAAGTTGGCGGTTAGCTTTAATGTTGGTCAACATCTCCCAGACGGCCACCCGCGACACAGGATCTAGCCCGGTTGTGGGCTCATCGAGAAAGAAGATTCTTGGACTGTGTACCAGGCCGCGAGCAATCTCGAGGCGCCGGCGCATGCCGCCCGAGAGCGTCTTAGTTTGAGCATGCCGCCACTTGGTTAGATCGACCAGCTCCAGCAGTTCATCAATGGTGCGATTCCGTTGTCTTGCTGGGACATCGTAGAGTTTGGCGTAGATCTTCAAATTCTCTTCGACCGTGAGATCCAGGTCGCTGGTCAGTGCCTGGGGAATCACACCCATCGCGCGCCGAGCCAAGTCGGGTTCTTTGACGACATCATGTCCATTGATCCGAGCGTGACCGGCGGTAATCGAGATCAGCGTGGTCATCATCCGAATCAACGTGGACTTGCCCGCGCCATTGGGGCCGAGGAGTCCGAAGATTTCGCCGTCCGCGACTTTGAAGGAAACGTCATCCACCGCGGTGAAGTCGCCATACTTTTTGACGATGTGGTCCACCTCAATCGCGGGAGGCGCGGCTCCATTGCCGCCGTTTCCCTTATTTCGGATTTCAAAATCGGAATTCATTGCTTCACCACTGCAGCGTTCTGTTCCGTGATGCCTCTCTGCTGCTGAGGCGAGACCAGTACCTCGGCCGTCATGCCGGGCGCGTACGCGCCCTTGGGATTGTCCAGGCGCACTTTCAGAATGATAGTTTTGATATCACGCTTGCGGCGGCTGACATCGCGCTGAGTGGCAAAATCGGCCTCCACCGCTTTGAAGAACACTTTGCCGGAAGTGACCGTCCCGCCAGGCAACCGGATCCGTAGCGTGTCCCCCAAGCCAATGTGCTCCGACTCGGTTTCCGGAATGGCGGCGCGAACCCACGTATCGTTCAGATCGATGATGGTGACGATGGGAGAGCCGGGATTCACGACCTCTCCTTCCCGTGCCGCGCGCACTGACACTGTGCCGGTAACCGGCGCATAAATCTTCGTATAGCCAAGCCGCACTTCCGCCTCTTTTAGTTGCGCTTCGGCATTAGCCAGCTGGGCGCGCGTAGATGCGACCGTGCTCTGGGCGGCGCTGGCCTGGTGAGTACGCGCGATCGCCGCATCCAGGTCCGCCTGAGCGGCATTTACCTGGTCGCGGAGTGCCTGTACGCTCGCCTGCTGCGCTTTCAGGTTTGCTTCGGCCTGAATGCTTTCCTGTTCCGAAGCGACCCCCTGTTTGGCAAGTTCAATCATGCGACGGCTATCACTCTCGACCCGCTGCAACATGGCTTCCGCTTGCAGCAACTGGGCGCGGGAGGAGGCCAGGCGCGCCTGGGCGTTGACAACGTCGCTCGAAGTCGAGCCCTTGGTGGAACGTTGGGTGTATTGAGTTTCGTAGACCTTGGAACGCATGCTGGCGATCGTAGCGGCGGCGGCGCGTTCCTGCGCTTCCAGTTCGGAAGGATCGAGCACGGCAATCAGGTCGCCGGATTTGATTTGTGTGCCCTCATCGACCAGCAGGCGCTGAATCCGGCCCGGCGTCTGCGGACTGACCACCACCTGGTTGGCATCAACCGTGCCGATCAGCACCAGGTCGCGAGTATGATCTGTGGAAAACCAATAATAGCCGCCCGCGATGGCAGCGATGATTGCGAGCAGAATCAGAAATTTATTGCGCGCGCTCACGTCCGCCTCCTTGCGCATAATCGTCGTTGCGACAGAACAGCACAGCTGAAACGAAATCGAGCACAGCCGCCCTCCTCTGCGTGATGCGTTCAGGAGAGAGCGGATCAAATCCCGCGGCCACTTTCAAAATCGGCGCTCCGGTGAAGTAGAAGACGACCAGGGCGACCATCGAGGGGATAAACTGCAAAGGATCGACGGCGCGAAATTCGCCGCTTGCGATGCCTTGGCGGATGACTTCTGCCAGCCCGGCAAAGAGCGGCTGGAAGTACCGTTTGGCAATCCTCTGGAAGTGCCCCGAGCCATGTCCGGCGCGCATCAGTTCGCGCTGCGCCAGATCCCGATTCATCGGGTGCCCAGCGATAAAGTCGAAGTATTCACCTACATAGGCGAGGATCTTTTGCCGTGGCGGCAGATCCTGGCCCAGCACTTGGAGCATATGCGCGGCCTGCTGTCCGAAAGCATGGTCCAGAGCTGCCCCATATAGTGTTTCTTTATCTTTGAAGTAGTAGTACAGGAGAGCTTTATTGACCCGGGCGGCACGCGCAATCGCATCGGTGCGGGCGCCCGCGATACCGTGCGCGGCAAACTCTTTGATCGCGGCCTGCAGAATAGCGTCGCGCGTCTGCTCCGGCTTTCCCCGCGACCCCAGACGAGATTTAGCGTGAGCCGTTGCCATGAGAACTCTCTTAATTAACCGGTTAGTTAGATGATAGCACAGGGGCTTACGATTCCAAATCGCTTCACAATTCCGCCGTGTCAACCACTCCACGGGTGCAGGAAAGCAAGAGAAAGTTAGCTCCGAATCCCTGGCCCCTGTGACCTCTGTGGTGAACTTTCTTTCGGCCCGGGTGCCGCAGCGGTGATCCCCAGCTTTGCAAACAACGCAAAGCTGGGCCACCCGCCCCAGCTCAGGGGAAGTATTCTTTATCTAAAAGAGCTTTCTGGTTCCAAGTTCGTTCGCGGAGAGAAAC
>DASSIO010000220.1:0-2996 GCA_035691825.1 Terriglobales bacterium
TGAGCACCTTTGCTCTCTTCGCGGGCCAACAGCAAGGAGACGAGGGAAGGCACGAACGTCAAAGTCAGCCGATCTTCGGACATCATTGCTTCTCCGCCGCCGAATCAGGTCGCCATGTATCTGGCTGATCATAACTGACGAAATCGGACAGTTCACTTAGTGACGAGGCTGGCTGCGGGGTTAACGAGTGTATGGCGATTAATGAGATGGTCCGCCGCCGAGTACGATAACTCGGCTGTTCACATCTGGAGGATCATCACAATGCAAATCGCATCGATCGGCATCGATCTGGGCAAGACCACCTTTCACCTGGTTGCACTGGGAGAGCGTAACAAAGTTTTATTTCGCAAGAAGTTCTCACGGACACAACTATTGGCCTACACCGCAAAGATACCTTCGGCACTGATTGGCATTGAAGCCTGTGCAGGCTCGCATTTCATGGGGGCGCGACTGCGAGAACAAGGGCACGAAGTACGACTGATCCCTGCCCAATTCGTGAAACCTTATCGCAAATCCAACAAGAATGACTTCAAGGATGCCGAAGCGATCGCCGAAGCGGCGAGGAAAGAGAATATGCACTTTGTACAGATCAAAACCCAGGAGCAGCTGGACATACAAGCCATGCACCGGGTTCGCGATCGACTGGTGCAACGTCGCACGGCTCTGATCAACGAGATCCGCGGATTCTTATTAGACCGTGGCATTACGTTCGCGGCCGATCCTACACATCTGCGCAAGAACCTTCCGGGCGTGATTGAAGATGCCGAGCAGAACCTGACCCCGCGCTTGCGCTGGCTGCTCGACCGCATGTGGCAAGAATGGAAGCAAGTAGAGCTCGACATCGAGGCCATGTCGGAGGAACTCGAGCGTATCAGCGAGGAGAATGAACTTTGCCGGCGTCTACGCAAGATTCCCGGCTTCGGCCCCCTGGTCTCGACCGCTACTGTGGCCGCCATAGGAAATGGAGCCGCCTTCGGATGCGGACGTGACTTTGCCGCCTGGGTGGGTGTCGTGCCACGACAGTACTCCACCGGAGGTAAGCAGAAGCTGCTCGGCATCAGCAAGCGCGGCAATCGGTATTTGCGTCGCATGTTGATCCACGGGGCTCGTGCCGTACTGTTTCGCGTTAAATACGATACCGGAGGATTCGGGGAGTGGTTTCGTCGGTTGGCCCAGCGAGCACCGCGCAACAAAGTGGTGGTCGCCATCGCCAACAAGCTGGCTCGCATGGCTTGGGCCGTGCTGTCCAGCGGCAAAGAGTATCAGTACAAGCCGCTGCAGGCGACAGCAGCATAATCGGACCGTGGAAAAGACGCTGCGCTTGGAAAGCAAAGAACGCTTTCCACTTTCCCACCGTCCCGGCGACTCATTTTCAAGTTCTACCAAGGTCTGCTGAGGAGAGAAGGAAGACGAAACAACAGTCCAACGGCGTGTCGGAAAACCTGGTGGCGATAATGCGTCCTTCGTGACCGCGCGATTTATAAGGACCGACACGCGCGCATCATCATCGAGTGCCCGGAGAGCGATTCTCCACTAAGAGGCCGGATACATTTGCGCAGACTATTACTTCGTCGAACTTCAAAACCTCTTGCAGTCCGGCGGCGGACCATACATTATCGGCAGTTTCGGGACGCGGCAGACGCTGAACCGAACTCTTGTGTGGAGAGTCCCTGCCCGCTTCGGATTTTGTTAATACGTGACACTTCTCGATCTGTAGTGCAAAATGGCTGATTGATTCTGACTCACTACACGACTGGAGGGGAACTGAGGTGAGAAAGATGTCGAATCTCTGGACGAAGCGAGCTTTCGCGGGGTCAACCCATTTTCGTTTGGCAGTCGCTGGGCTTGTGTTGGTGGCTGGACTTGGATTGCGGGCGCATGCCCAAAACGACAAGATGACGCCCATCGCCACGCCTTCGCAGCCCAACGCGATCGAACTCGGCACCGGTCCGCTGCCCGGTGCGACGAACCCGGAGGTCTGGCATAGCCAGTACGGCAGTCAGTTTGCCCGCAATGTGACGATTGCGACGCTAACACCCTTTCTTCCGGATCCCGCCAAAGCAAGCGGCGCCGCCGTTGTGGTCGCGCCGGGCGGCGGTTTCTTCAGCTTGTCCATGGAGAATGAAGGCTCGAACGTTGCCCGCGCGCTGGCGGAGAGGGGTGTCGCCGCTTTTCTCCTCAAGTATCGCCTGAACCAGACGCCGGCCGACCTGCCAGGGTTCGAGAAATACATGCGGGATATGTTTTCGGGTGCAGCGCGGCCACCCCGCCCCCCCGACCCAGCACAGGCGATGGCTCGTCTTGCGCCTCAGCTCGCCGACGCCCGCGCGGCGTCTGCCCTCATCCGCAAGCGGTCTGCCGAGTGGCATGTCGATCCCAACCGGATCGGCATGATTGGCTTTTCCGCCGGCGCGATGCTGACAATGGCAACCACACTTAACGGCGAGGATGCGAAGCCCGCCTTCATCGGCAACATCTACGGTCCTCTCGCGTCGGTCACGGTGCCCGCCGATGCGCCGCCACTCTTCATCGCACTGGCTGCCGATGACCCTTTTTTCGGGAACGGCGGCTTCGGGCTCATCGAAAGCTGGAAGGCCGCGAAGCGCCCGGTCGAATTCCATCTTTATGAACAGGGTGGCCATGGCTTCGGGATGTACCCGAAGGAAACTACGAGCACCGGTTGGTTCGATGCCTTTGTGCGCTGGCTCGGGATGCATGGCATGCTGAAGCCGACAGCATCAGGAAAGAGCGGTGCTGCTACCTCTTCCTGATATGGGAACTGACGCGACGCAGCAATCTGTAGAACGATAAGGCTTCTTGCGGTTAATCCATTCCTTCAGGCGTAACTTTCTGATGTTTGCGAGTTCAATGAGCGATATGGGGATGTTTCATCAGCTAATCTCTGGGGCGGGCCACGGCTTTTGTTTGCCCCTGCGTTTTGCTGACGCGTTTTGAGCGGTCTAGCGGGTTCCATTTCAAGCCCATGTTGCGCGCCG
>DASSIO010000221.1:0-2329 GCA_035691825.1 Terriglobales bacterium
AGAACCGCGCCTTCGGGATCCGTTCGCCACGCAAGCCAACGGGC
The DNA here is from genome assembly GCA_035691825.1 of Terriglobales bacterium. Classification (GTDB taxonomy): domain Bacteria; phylum Acidobacteriota; class Terriglobia; order Terriglobales; family Acidobacteriaceae; genus Gp1-AA122. The sequence goes on from DASSIO010000221.1 coordinate 45, forward strand.
CCCGGCTGTTGAATACGCCGGTATGAGGACGGGAAGGTGCAATCCACAATTTGTTAAGGGGAGAGGAATGAGAAAACTTATCGGCGTTTGTGTGTTACTTGCGATGACTTCTATGTTGACGATGGCTCAGGAGACGCCTAAGCCTGAAGTCTACGGGGGCTATCAGTTCACCAGCCTTGACGGTGGCTGGCATGCCAGCGGCTGGAACGGAGCTGCCAACATGTACATCACGCGCTACGTCGGCGTGACCGGCGATTTCAGCGGCGTTTACAAGACTGGCCAGAGCATGCATACCTACACGTTTGGACCGGTGGTCTCGACCCACAAGGGTGAGTTCTCGCCCTTCGCGCACGCGTTGTTCGGTGGTGCGCACCTGGCTTCAGGCGGCATCGGCGACAGCGGTTTTGCCATGCTGTTTGGTGGTGGCGTAGATTTCGGCAAGCGCAAGCTGGTTTTCCGCGCAGTTCAGCTCGACTGGATGACCTTGCGCTTCAACGGTTTCACGGACAAGAACAATGTTCGTGTGAACACCGGCATTCTGTACCGGTTCTAGTTAGAACTTTCTTGCACGAAGGCGGCTCGTAGGAGCCGCCTTTTTTTCACCTCAACAAGTCGCTTTTGCTCCCGAGTGGTTGTGTGGTACCCAGCTTTGTCCGAGGTTGTGAAGAAATTGGCTGCCACCCTTCGAGGCGAGACGTGGTCCGCATCGAAAAAGACGTCCTGTGTGAGCAGTGGCCGATGACGGACAGTGGAAGAAAGTCGGCAGCAAGGTGCCATCACGATCCTGAGCATTGGTCCTTTTAACTTTCGGCTTTTGGTGATGAATGCTGGTGTGAGACGCCTCGGACCTCGGGCAGCCATACCGACTGCACCGGCATGTTCGAATTCGACGTTGTTAGATGTCGCCGACTCAATCCGGGGAAATTTGCGACTGACATATTAGCTGCGCCATCTGATGGTTCATGAACTTTCTTCCACCACCGCATGAACTTGTATTGTTTTCAACCGCGGCGATCGTGCTATTGCTGATTCCTGGACCCGCCGTTTTGTACATCGTCGCTCGCAGTGTGGATCAGGGGCGGTCAGCCGGACTCGCGTCTGCGGCCGGGATCGCCACAGGAACCCTGGTGCATGTATTCGCCGCAGCAGTGGGGCTTTCCGCGCTGCTGCTTTCATCGGCCACGGCATATTCTGTCGTAAAGTATGCAGGCGCAGTGTATCTCTTCTATTTAGGAATGAAGAAATTTCGCGAACGACCTCGGAATGGCAATGGAGTACAGCACGTGAAGCTCATTCCTATGCGGCAGGTGTTTGCGCAGGGGATTACGGTCAACGTGCTGAACCCGAAAACCGCCATTTTCTTTTTTGCATTTCTGCCGCAGTTCGTGAGTCCTGCGCGTGGACACGTTGCCCTGCAGTTTTTCATTCTAGGGATGCTGTTCGCGGTCATGGGATGGATAAGCGACAGCACGTGGGCGCTATGCGCTGGTTCGGCCTCCCAGTGGATACGCGGAAACAAGCGCTTTATCGAGAACGAGCGCTACGCGGCGGGGACAATTTACATGGGGCTGGGCCTGGCAACCGCGCTGAGTGGCGCTAGACACAAGTAATTGAGTTGAGCCTGGAGTAGAAAGTCGGCAGCCAGACCTGTAAGTTGAGGCGTCTAGCGGGCGTCCGAGCCCGCTGCCGAAATCCTGAGCGAAGTCGAAGGACCTTGAGCGAGGATATGTCGGCAGCCGGACCTGTAAGCCGAATTCTGTCTGCAAGTGGGAAGCTCAGTCGTGGACCGAAGCCCGCGACCGAGTGACCACGCACCCGCAGGACGGCCATTCCTCTAGGCCGCGCATTGCTGCGCGGCTCAAGCGACCTACCCGGAGGTTTTAACGCATCGAGCCGACACGCCTCAGCTGAAGATTGCTCTAAAGCCGAGATCCCTCCCTATTTGGTCTTGCTCCGTGTGGGGTTTGCCCTGCCCGCTGCATTACTGCAACGGCGGGGCGCTCTTGCCGCACCTTTTCACCCTTACCCCGCCGCCGTTGCGAGTTGTTTCCATACAAGCGGATGCGAATCAAACGCGCGATTTGCACAAGCAGCGCTTCGCACGGCTCGCCCAGATCCCTCGACCGCCCAATGACGGCGGCTCGGGATGACATCGGCGAAACAACTCACAACGACGGCGGGGCGGTATATTTTCTGTGGCGCTTTCCGTCCACCGGCCTTGACGCCGGCTGCCCGGACGTTATCCGGCACACCGCTCCATGGAGTTCGGACTTTCCTCCCCGGCT
>DASSIO010000222.1:0-4678 GCA_035691825.1 Terriglobales bacterium
ACTCGAACGACTATGAAGCGAAATCCGCCGGCACACACCCTCTCGCCGTGCAAAGGATCACGCAGGAACTCATCGACTGGGCAGACAAGATCTTTGTCATGTCTGAACTTGAGGACGGTCACCTTACGTTTCTTGAAAGGCGCTTCGATCTTAAAGGTAAGGCCGTTTACGACCTCGAAATCCCCGATCGTTACGAGAGAGGATCGCAGGAGCTCGTGAACCTCCTCGCCTCCCGGCTGTCGCGGTATCTCCATCGCTGACTGTCGCAGCGTACGAAGTTAGTTTCGCGCCACAAGGCCCTTCCCCAGATCGCCAAAAGGCAGGTCTTGCATAAAGGGCGGAGTTCAGGTCTAATGCCATCCCGCAAGGGAGGGAAAGACATGAGCCCCAAGCGAAAGAGCGCAGGAAAGAAAGCCGCAGCAACGCGAAAACGCAGGGCAGCCGCCCGAAAGGCGGCGACCACCCGCAAGCGCCGCACAGCCGGCAGGAAGGCCGCAGCAACGCGAAAGGCGAGGGCTGCCGTCCGCAAAAGCGCGAAGAGCCGCAAGCGCCCAGCGGCGAAGAAAGCTGCTGCCAAAGTCCCGAAGAAGCCACTCGTAACGCCAACGAAGCCCACGGTCGCTGCCGCCCCTGAGCCCGCACCTGCACCAGCACCCGAAGCGGCGATGGAACCAACGCCGCCAAAACCCGAGATCCCAAACACCTAACTAGCCTCAAAAACGGGGCCCGCTCCCGCGATCATGTTGACTGTCACAAACCATTGGGAGCACAATTCGTTGCAACTGTGGCACTCACCAGGGGACGTATGGCACACCCGCCTCCAAGGTTGTTACCGAACAACAGCGAAAGAGTCCTCCTCGTTGACTGCTTCCAGCTCACGCGTGACGCGCGCGCCAGAATCCTGCGGGAACACGGCATTGACGTAGGTACTGCCGAGACTCTCGACGAAGCGCGGGTTTTATTCACGCCTGGCCTGCACGAGCGGTACAACCTCGACGGTGATTAAGCGGCAGGTGGAAGGGGTGGGCTCGCAGAACAAAGTCTTTGGTCAATATGCCAATGTTGCAGATGCTGGGGGCTTCTTCTCAGGGTCAAAAAGTTTGACGTCCACTTTATAGCCCCCAGAGTTCGAGGAGGTATAGGGGCACGTATTTGTGATCTTTGTGCCGCCGCACGGCGAAAGCACCTTCGAACACGTTGCCCGGCGTCTCCACCTCTCACCGGAGGAGTACTCAACCTCCGCCGAACTCAAAGAATGGGGGTCCGCCTCATGCTCTCACACTCCTTCTCATGGCGCGGGTTTCTTCCTTCGGTGGACGTTACCCGGATTGTTTGATGCGGTTGTCTACCGTCCATTGAGCGAGGTCCGCAAGCATACTGAATGCGCACTGGAGGCAGCAGGGGCCATCGTGCGCTCCGGTGCATTTCAGCGTCGCGGGGTTGTGGCCGCAGAAGTGACAGTCGTACGTCCCTGGGTTCTCCTCTATTACGTCAAACGTCACTGAGGATTTGGGCATGGCGGCGCCCTCCCAGTTTTTTTGAGCTTGTCCCAAATTCGGGCGGATATCAGTGACCGCAGTCACAGGTCTTCTCATGGTGAGCAATGAAAAGCCCCGGCGCAAGGCCGGGGCATCGGGAGGTCTTAAGAGTTCAGTATTCAGACCGCTACAGCGGTCACGAGCTTCTTCGAGATCGTCTCATCAATGGTGCCGTGCTTCACCGTGATTGGTGCGAGGAGGAACGGCTCTAACATGTCGTAGATTTTAGGGAAGGACTCCTTCGCATATGTTCTTGCATCTTCTTCATCGTGCCAGAGCGAAATCGTAAAAAACTTCCTTGGGTGCGTGTCGAGCTCCAACGGGATTAGGTCAAAGAAGCCCTCGTACTGTTCGAAGAGGGGAAAAATGCCGTCTTTCATCATCTTCAGGAGTTCCGCTTTCCTTTCGGGCTTGATGTGCAGTTCGCAAACGCGGGCAAACATAGGACTAACTCCTAGTGCAGTCGGGCGCACGGTTATGAGACATGCAAGCGTCGCGGGCCTGGTTCGCGCGCAGCTGTGTGCGTGTTCAGTCCTGCGCGAGAATCAAGGCCCTTCGTCGTGGCCGGTGCGCCCGACAAGATCAGAACTGTTCTTGGGCCGATCTTCGAGTCGGGCGCACGGGTTTGCGCAACGCAAGCCGATGTTGCCCTCGTTCATGCCGGCTGCTGTCCTGCTCCATGATGGGCAGCCGCGGTGAACGGGAGGGCCAGTTTTGTCGGCCCCGGTGCGCCCGACAAGATCAGTTACCATCTTTTCCTCGTGACCGGAATTCGTCGGTGATGTATGACACGTCTCTCTGTGAGTTTGTGCCGGAGTGGGAATGATGAAAGCTGTAATCACGAGATTGTGGGCGATATCAAGCGGCGCGAGTTTTCATTTCTTCGACTTATGGGAGAGCGTCTTGCGCAGGCGGCGCATCCCGTGCCTCATTTCCGCCATTTTGGCGCGAAGGCGTCTGGACTCGCTGCGCGTTTCCCTGCGGAGCGCGTTCAGGCGACCGAGATCGAAACCACATTCGACGTGAGCTCACGGAGTGTGGCAAGCAATGCCGCAGGCCCGTCCAGTCGTGAAAGGACACGGTCGAAGGCAATCGCGGGCTGTAGCCCATCTTCTGAGCCCACGTCGTTTACGAGGATAACGGGAAGAGATGGACGCATGCACTTCAGCTCCGTGGCGAATCCGGGCAAATCGGGGATGGCGGAGCAGCTATCCAAAATCACTGCATCAACTGTGGGCAGGCGACCGATGGCCAGGGAAGCGCATTCTGTGGTCGTCGTCAGGACGTCGAATCCTGCGCTCTTCAAAAGAGGATGGCGCGTGTGAAGGGTCTCGCCGCCGACGCAGAGTACCGTCGCCATAGTCACCTCCAAAGCTGGAGAGTCGAGTGACGGACGAAGGGCCTTTCCCATACTGATGGGCCGGTTCGGCTGTGAGGTTGCTTATGCCTGAACCCGACAAACGCATCGAGCGCGGCTTGGCTGATCGAAGATGGTCGATAGCAGCGGCTATTTTGCGAGGAGGCGTTTGCGGTGCTTGCGGCGTGATGGGGACGCCGATACGGCAAGCGCCTTTTCCAGGTATTTGCTTTTTTCAATGGCGGCGGGAACGGTCGCAGATCGCACGGCTCTCATCTACCAAGTGTTGGGTCTGATGGATCAGTCGGCGTGGGTCGAGCTTGGCCACAACTGCCTTCTTGTTTGGAGGCGAAGGCAATGCCGGGGATGTCCGAAAGAAAAAATAATGCCCGGATGTACCAGCGGTCGAGCTTGTGCTGAAAGCACAGGGGCTCCCCTTTGTGGTTACCCGGGCGGAGGCTAGTCGCCTCGGAGGGGTTTGGCAAGGGGATTCGGGGTGGGAAAGAGAGTTGACCTAGCGGCTTAGGAAGCGTTTGGCAACTCGGGATATTTACTGCACAAGTCTTTCCATGCCTTGGCGGAAACTTCAGCGCCTGTGTACCCGATGTCACGATACAACTGGAAGTAGTATTCCCAATCGGCCGTCTGTTCGGCGGTGAGCGTCGCGAAAATTTTGGAATCTACCATTTGATCGTCCTCCCTGAATCTCCATAAATTGTACGCCGTTATGCTCCTGTGGAAATCTAAGGGTGAGGGCGGGGAGGTCTCGGATTTTGCGTGCTTGGGTCACGCATTTCTCGCGAGGATTGGATCTCGGATTTTGCGCACGGTGAGAAGTGAAAAGCCGCGTGGGGACGCGGTTTCTTGATATTGATGGAATAATTGGGGCCCTGCATCGCAGGGCCCAATTTGCTCACTGAATAGTGATGACGCTGTTCTGGCTGAAGTTCTTCACCTGCTCGACCGTCAGACTGCCCGGCCCAACGCAGGAAGCCACCGTGCCGTTACTGGTTGGTACGTTGACTACCTCCCAACTCACCTGAAGGTGATGCGTGCCCCCGCCGACGCTCGGCGCAACAAAATCCATGCTGTGTGCGGAAAGCGTACTCTGCAGCAGGTCGAAGTAGCACGGACTTGAAGTCGTTGCGGTGGGGCTGTCGAGGCATGACGTAATCTGGTTGCGTAGATTGCTGCTCAGTTGTTGAAAGCGCTCCTCGTAAACGACACCCTTGCCTGTGTCTGGTGCTACTGGCTTCCCATCCATCATCACGAAAATGCGAACACCTGTAGCGGCTGTGGATGTGTTGGAACCACCCGAAACCAATTTGGTATCGGTAAATAAGCCCGTCACGAGCGAGGGACGGATCAAAAGCGCGGTGGAACTGGAACTGGGGGGTTGGACATAGGTGTCGAGGATATTACCGGGGCTTTGATTCCCACCGGTTAGCGCGCCATTGTTGTCGATTGCGCAGGAGGTCGTGACGATATCAGCGGAAAAACTCGCACTACTCTGCGCTACTGCAACAGTTGTGGCGAGAGCCAGAATTACTGGGCAAACGGCTACTCTCTTCATATCCCTGCCTGACGGCCCCAATCCGGCTCAGGATGTATGGCACACAGCCGACAGTCGGGCCGCTAACAACCCGTAATCGAGTGGCCATGCGTTATTCGACTTTTGTACCCTTCTTGGCCGCGTGGAGCTAGCCGGCGGCGTCTGGGCCTTGGCCTAAAGCAAGGATCAAATTCTTACACTTGGGATGAATGAGAAGGCAATGCTGGCCGT
>DASSIO010000223.1:0-8011 GCA_035691825.1 Terriglobales bacterium
TGCATCCGCCCCCGGCCCGCGACTGCCGCACTGCAATCCAGACCGAGAAAACTCGAAAGGAGAATTTAAAATGTCCCCGCAATCCGCCACCGCAATGCAGCCCATCAAAGGACAGACCCTTGCAAAACAAACCGGTCCCATGAGTATCTTCGACCGCATGCAGGAAATCCACGATTCCATTGCCCGCAGAGCCTTCGAGCTTTTCGAAGGCAGTGGCCGCTGGTCCGGTCGCGAACTGGATGACTGGCTTCGCGCCGAATCCGAAATGCTTCACCCCATACATCTCGAGCTCACAGACTCCGACACCCATCTCAACGTTCGCGCGGAAGTGCCCGGCTTTACTTCCAAGGAACTGGAAATCAACGTCGAGCCGCGGCGCTTGACCGTCTCCGGAAAACACGAAACCAAGGAAGAAACCCGAAAAGGCAAGACCATCTATTCCGAGTTGTGTGCCGGCGAAATCCTGCGCGTCGTTGATCTGCCCGCGGAAGTCGATACGTCCAGCGTAACTGCCACGCTAAAAGACGGCGTCCTGAACATCAAAATGGCGAAGACGCCTGCTCCCAAATCCGTGCGCGTCGAACTTAAGAACGCCTAGAAAACTCCTGGGGCGGGAGCTTGCTTGGCCTCTACCTCCCGCCTCCAGGAATTGCTTGGCACAGCACACTTGGCCACTTCCAAAACTTACAGGTGCGCGCGACGGAAACTATCGGTCGCCTACTTGCCGTAAACCAGGAGCATAAGGTCCCAAAAACAAGATAAACGCACGATGAATCGAGCGAAGCGCTCTCGCGTTTAGCAAGTGAACCCAGTAGCGTGGCCTTCCCGGGAAAACACGGCAAGAGAATCCGCCCAGGAAACTGACAGACCGTCTTATAATGAGTGCATTCAGTCCGAGCCCTCTCTCCCCGATGTGTCTGAGCAACCATAACCCGCTTCACGGAGAACCGAATGACGCTCGGTACTGCGCTCTTTGCTTCTGTTGTTCTTGTGCTCGCGGTCCTGCACAAGCCATTTCGTAAAGTCTTCTTCTGGGTTGCCCCCATCGCCGCCGCGGCCACCGGACTCTTCTTCCTCAGCGTCCACCTCTACCATCGCCATCAGGCCAGTCAGCGCGCGGAAACCACCCGGAGAATCCAGTCTTGCATCGCTCGTTTCCCTGTTCCTTACGCGCTTCCCGACGGCGAGCGCATGAACGCGACGGCGGTCGCTTCCGCGTGCACGCGCAATCCGGATTTCTCTCCCGCCTCGGGTTTCTCCTCCGTCGATGTCGTGGAAATCCGCGGCGGCGGTGTGCTGCGCATCACTCCTCCACAACAGTTTTCCCCCGACGGCGATCCTGAAGTCATTCCCGTCATCTATCTCGGCCATCATCAGACTTTCGTTCTGACCTGCGGCAACTACGGCGAAGCGCAAACCGAGGTTTCCATCAATCATGGCCTGGTTTCCTGTCCGCAATCGCCCGAGCCGGAGTGCGCCCCCAAGGACCAGAAGCACCAGCCCGCCAAGTGGGGCAATTACATCGAACTCTCTTTGCGCGACTGCACCAAGAACGGCTGCGTCGTCTACAACGGCAAACGAATCGTCGGCGGCATTACCCGCAACGAAATCACCAGCGCCCAGTGGGACACCTGCGAATAGCCGCAACCGCCTCCTCGAAGCTCGAAAATTGAAATTGGAAATTCGAGAATCGTTTTGGAGTGCGGCGGCCTGCTTGTCCTGAGCGAAGTCGAAGGGACGCCGCTTTTGTGGGACAGGCATTCCTGCCTGTCCGTGGTCGGGGTAGCGCACAGCCAAGTTCGCCAACCGCGCCGGCGGTGGCTTGAGAGCTGATCCAGGTTGCATTGTGAAACGCAAAACCGGGAAGAGGCCAGGACCTCTTCCCGGTTTTTGCTAAGAGCTTATAGTTAGAACGAAACGCGGAGGCCCAGTTCAATCCACCGGCTGCCCTGGGTACGATCCGCCGGAATCAATTCTGTGTTGATTACGCCAAACGTCGCAGGGACTAGCGGGTTAAGCGTTGGATCAAAGAAGTTGACGTGGTTAAAGATGTTGAAGAAGTCCGCAGAAATCTCGACCTTGTAGCGCTCGTGGAATGACGTTACTTTGCCGAGGCGCGCATCGAGGTTCCAGAGGCCAAGGCCGCGTACAGGATTTCCGGACCCGTCCCGGCCATCCGAGGTCAAGAGCGGGAAACGGAAGTCCTTGGCAGCGGCATCCGGATTTGAAAAAATGTTGACGGTCCCTCCGGTTCCGAACTGTGTTCCAGTAACTCCAAAGTGTGCTCCCCCACTAATCGAACTCGGATCCACGGTAGGTATGAGGTTCTGGCTGCCGGAGAACGAGCCGCCGCCGAAGTTACCTTCAAATACGCCTCTGGGCAATCCGCTGGCTGCACGGAATACCCCCGAGGTGTACCAGCCTTCGATAACCTTATCGAGGGCGTTGTTGCCAATGTGGAATTTGTGCCCCTGGCCCGCGGGCAGGTCGTAGTTGAAAATAGCGTTGAAGACGTGCTTGCGGTCAAATAGCGACGGTGCATATTGCAGGGTCGGATTGAAGCTGGTCTGGTACGTGCTTGCGCTATTCTGAACCGCCCCCAAATTGTCCAGGGACCTGGAGAAGGTGTAGTTCATGTCAAAAGATAAACCATGCGACGGCCGCTTCGTCAGCGAAAAAGTGGCCGCATGGTAGTTCGAGAAGTCATTGTTCGTGCGTACGAACAACGCCAGCGCTACCTGAAGGCTGTTAAAGGGCGTCATCCCCATCGCTAAGCGGTCGAGGCCTATGGATTGAAAGATCGAGGAAACGTTGTGACTGGCGAATGGGCCAGAATTCTTCGAAACCAGGCACTGAGTAGAATTGGCTACCGTTCCGGAACAGGCCCCCTTGAAAGTAAGCGTGCTTAATGCGGGCAACTGGTCCTCAAACCAAGGCTGAGGCGAAAGCTGATTCGCCGCCACACCGGACGCCAGTTGGGCTTCGACACTATCAAAAGCCTGCGCGAACGTCTGGCCGGACGCTGTATCCTTGAACATATAGGGGGAAGAGTTGAAGTCAAAACTGTTCGGGAGGTCCCGCCCGAGCCGCCCAATGTATCCTACCTCCATCAACATATTGCCGGGCAGTTCGCGTTGCACCGTAAAGTCGATGCTATAGCTTCTGCCGACCTTGAAGGAAGGGTCGAGGGAGAAGGACAGAGATTCGCCAAAGGGCACAGATGGAACGATGGGAGATGAGACCGCGGGAATCGTAGGAACAGGAATGCTTCCGTCGACACCAACGCGGTAGCCGGAGCCTCCCGGGTCGCTTGCGGAAACATTGCACCCGGCTCCAGGGGCTGCCGATACCTGGCAATTAGGTGTCTTGATCACTAGCGTCTGGGCAAATCCGACGCCGAGCTGCGGTATCTCCACGCTTTGGACGTTGTTGATACGATCGAAGTAAATACCAAAGCCTGTGCGAACCACGGTTTTGCTTCTCCCAAACAAGCTTCCAAGCAAGCCGTTCGAGTACGACGGGCTCCAGGCCAGCGATGCGCGCGGCCCCCAATCGCCATAGTCTGTATTGTAGATCTGGCTGCGTCCGGACTTGGCTATCGGGAGATAGCCAATCGTGGGATTAAATACCTGGCCTTGCTGAGCGGCTTGCAGTTTTTGCGTGATGTATCCCTGCCCCGTGAAAATCTGGCTGGTGGCCGCGTCGACGATAAACGTTTGCTCGTTGTGCGCCTCTGTAGGTGGAGTTTGCCAGCCATACGTAAGGCCGTAGGTCAGAGTTAAAGTCGGCTTTATGCGCCACGTGTCCTGCCCATAAAAATCGTACGCTTGCATATTCGCGTTAGCGATAAGTGGGGTGCCGAAAGGCAGTGCGTTCAAACTTCCGTCGCGCGTCGCAAGAACGGAGATATTGTCTACAATTCCCAGCGCGGCGGCGTACAGACGGTCCCAGGTTTGGATGTCCGCGGCGCTGTTCAGGCAAAAGGTTGTGATCGCACCGCCACAGCTGGGGGGACGATCGGCAGCGGGAAGGCTTTGCGACCCGTTGACATCGGCATCCATCACCGCCACCAGCGAAGCCAGTGATCCAACGACTTTGTCGTTTCTTTGGGCGCGAATCGGGAGCCAACGAACGTCCCCCCCGGCCACGATCGTGTGACTCCCCTTGATCTTCGAGAAGTCATCCTCCAATTCCTTATTTCTCTGGAAATTTCCCTGTGTGCGCGCGCGCTGCGTGTCTACGTCAATCGGCGTATCAAGGAATCCAGTCGCTGCCAGAGCCGGGCCTAACGCTACGGCTCCCGCAGAAGTGCTCGTGCCAGGGATGTTGAGTAGCGCCGCGGAAGCACTCGGAGACAGCCCTGGGTTAAAGGTTCTGCTTCGAATCCACCCATACCGCACCGTGTCCGTCATTGTGGGGCTAAAGGCATAGTCTAAGGCTGCAATCACCCCATCTCCGCGGTTCTGCGAGCCGGATTCTGCAATGGCCTTCCCGCCGATAATGTCCTCCTGGTTTGAGGTCGTCTGGACGTTGCGAGAGTAAATGTAGTGACCGAAAAAGTGCATCTTCTGGCTGAAGTTATGGTCCAGCCGGAAGGTAACGAAGTCATTCTTTTGCGGCGTCGTAGGCGTTCCACGAAAGCCCGTCGTGTTGTTTCCATCCCCCTGGGTGGAATCGTTGCCCCCTGGCTCAAGGGCCCATAGGGCCTTGATCGTCGGGCTAATTCCGAGGCCTCGAGGATCGCAGAGCGAAGTTCCGGTTGGGCCACAGTTGGCCGCACTCAGCAAATTGTATGGCCGCAGAGTGCCTGTAGCATCCTTGAACTGCAAAGTGCCCTGAGCCAGCATGCTCGTGGGAACGACACGGGTGATTGTTTGCCCCGCAGGGAATCGCCGAACCTCGTAGTTGGAGAAGAAAAAGGTCTTATTGTGAATAATCGGGCCCCCTATGCTGACCCCTTCGCGGTTGTCCTTGAACGGGGTTTTTGGTGTAAAGGACGTTCCAAGCGCTTTGTCCTTGGTATGATTTAAATCCCACGAATTCGCGTTGTAACCGTCACTCTGATGGAACCAATAGCCGTCGCCATGGAACTGATTACCGCCGCCCTTGCTAACTAACGTGATTTGCGCCCCGGAGGAACGCCCAAACGTGGAATTAGCGTCAGTCACGCCAACTTTGAATTCGTCGAGGCTTTCTACCCCCGTGGGGATGAAGTTCACCGCAGTTGCTCCGCCGCCGACGGTGTTGCTAGTGATGTCGATGCCATCCAGAGTGATGGTGTTCTGGTCGCTGCGTGCGCCCGCAACGGAGCCGCCGCGGTTTCCAAATCCACCGGTCGCTGGCGTGTCGTACGGCGTTGTAGCGGGCTGCAGTGTGAGAAGCTCAGAAGCGTCACGCTGGAGAGTAGGTAGCCGGACGAGGGTTGTTCCTCCCACGACGTTTCCAACCTGTGCGTCTGTCGTTTGCAACTCAACGCCTGCTTCTGTCGACACGGTTACAGACTGCGTGACTTCTCCGAGCTCCAACGTCACGTTGACTGTATAGCTTTTGTTTACATCGATCGTTAGCGCAGTTACTTCTGAAGTGCGGAATCCTGCTTTCTTGACGATGATCTCGTATTTGCCAGGAACGATATTCACAAATGTGTATTCACCGGCTCCGTTGGTCTGCTGCCTCACCTCGCTATTCGTGGCCGTATTGCGAAGGCTAACTCCTGCATCCGCAACCGTCGCTCCGCTGCGATCCGTCACCACTCCGACCACCGTTCCAGTTGTAGCCGTCTGCGAATTTCCCGCAGGCGCGACGAGTAACAGTGCGGAGAAAATCCCAAGAACGAGCAAGAGCATATTGGTCCTTTTCACGTTTTGCCTCCAAAGCAAAGAGAATGGATCGAACTCAAGAACCCGTTAGAAGGGATTGAGAGGAAGGAACACACCACCACGTTCGGCCCGAAAGCCGGCCAACTTGTGCCGCACCTCGCCCCGTCCCGAGCAACCCCAACACGACTTGTGAAAATACCCCACCTCGGCAGTTCCACACCATGGTCTAGGGTGATTGCGTGCCTTCTATGCCAGAAAGCGCTTGCAGTCAAGTCAAGAATTTCTCAAGCGGTGTGAGCGCAGGATTGGTTACTCGCAATGCAATCCGCCACATTTGTAGCCCCCTGCTTCAAGGAAGGAATAATCGGACGCCGGGTGCCCCGGGCTCGGGTCTCAGCCTAGGCTGTTATTCTAAGAAGCTCTGGCATGTCCGATCCATCAAAAGATTCCCACAGTTCATTCGAATCCACCCTCTCTTGCAAATGTTCATCGACTCGATCCGCCTCCTCTTACTCCTCTCTTTTCTTTGCCTTACTCTTGAATCTCCGTTCGAACGTACTACCAGAATCATTCGAATCTAGTACTATCTAATAATAGTGCTTGACATCTACCTAAGTCTGTACTATCATGGGTTGTGATTTCTCGCCTCCAGTTTGCCCAGAGCTCGCATTGCGAAGGGTCCCGCTTCGCCCTTCAAGCTCCACCAAGAGGCGTGCTTCCATCTAATCCTTTTGCTTTCATGCAATTCCGCACTCTCTTGCATAACGACACATATCTAACTCGTTTGCCATCAATCGCTTCCGCACTCTTTAGGAAAAGTACCGGGGGTTGGGTAGGGAGCGTCATCGCCGCCTCCAGTCTTCCGTATACTCTTCCATCTTCCGTATGTCCTAAGTCCTTTGTTTGCCGCTCTTACGAAATCTGCCGGGGTGTACCCAAATTCTTCCCATTCTGGGACCCGCATGACGCGACCAAAGCTAGGCGTTACCACGCTCCTCCACGTTCTAACGTTCCAACATTCCAACGATCCCGAATCACTGGTCACTTCCGGGGGGCAGTTCCAATTTCGCAGGGGCTTGTGGCAAGATAGGCGCAACGCATGATCCTGGAACAGTTCTACCTCAATTGTCTGGCGCATGCTTCGTACCTGATTGGCGACGAAGAAACGCGCACCGCGGCCGTCGTGGACCCGCAGCGCGACGTCCAGCACTATCTGGAAGCCGCCGAACGCCACTCGCTGAAGATTCGCCACGTGCTTCTCACCCACTTGCATGCCGACTTCATCGCCGGTCACCTCGAACTGCGCAACCTCACCGGCGCGAAAATTTACCTCGGCGCCCGCGCCCAAGCCGAGTACGCGTTCACGCCCATGAAGGACGGCGACACGCTGGACTTCGGCAAAGTGCGCTTGAAAGCGATGGAAACTCCGGGACACACGTCGGAGTCCATTTCCCTGCTGGTTTACGACCTGGCAAAGGACGAACGAAATCCCTGCGCCGTGCTGACAGGCGACACGCTATTCATCGGCGACGTGGGCCGGCCTGATTTGCGCGCCTCGCTCGGCTGGAAGCCGGAAGACCTGGCGCGCCTGCTCTACGCTTCCCTGCACGCAAAAATCCTCGGCCTGCCCGACAACACGCTGGTGTATCCCGCGCATGGAGCGGGCTCGCTCTGCGGCCGGAACCTCAGCCGCGAAACCGTTTCGACCATCGGAGAGCAGCGCCGCTCGAATTACGCGCTCCAGCCCATGAGCGAAGACGCGTTCGTGAAGATGATTACCGCCGACCAGCCCGAAGCTCCCGCGTATTTCACCTACGATGCCGTGCTGAACACCAAAGAGCGCCCGACGCTTCAGGACACGCTGGATCGCGTGCTGCAGCCGCTTTCGCTGGATACCGTGTTAGGAATGATGGGTGCGGGGTCTGAGGCGCGCGCCCAAGTCGTCGACGTGCGCGAGCCCGATGAATTTTCCAAGGCGCACCTGGTTGGCAGCATCAACATTGGACTCGGCGGTCAGTATGCGACGTGGGCTGGCACACTGCTCAGCCGGAACAAGCCCATTGTGCTCATCGCCAATCCGGGACGCGAGCAAGAGGCGGCTATGCGGCTAGGCCGTATCGGTTTCGACCACATTGCGGGTTATTTGAAAGACGGCGTGCAAGCGCTGGAAGCGCGGCCGGAATTGATGACGG